>CAYYZJ010000800.1:0-13242 GCA_964475615.1 uncultured Flavitalea sp.
GAAAGATGAGCATCCGCACAAAAACCTGAAGATCCTGCCGAAAAATATCAGTCATGAAGACCTCGACAAGGTCATGGACGGATTTAAAGCGGCGCTTGGAGTAAAATGCAATTTCTGCCATGCTGCTGCCAAAGACAGCTCCGGCCATCTGGATTTTGCCAGCGATGAAAAGCCCGAAAAAAATATCGCCCGTCAGATGATGCGCATGACCAACAAGATCAACAAAAAATATTTCAGCTATAATAAGGATGAGAGCGGAAATCAGGCTCCTGCCATTGAATGCATGACCTGCCACAGGGGAAACCCGCATCCCGAAGTAAAATAAAAATGATATTGATCTGTAAAAAACCGGCGCTGATCCCTGAATCGGCGCCGGTTTTTGGTTTTAGGGTGAATCAATAGGTATGCCATACATTAATAATTGCACGAATTTGTTTTCATTAAAAAACGGTTATGTCGCGGGTAAAATCCGTTCGCCGGCAGTTAGCAATTCAATAATGCCTAATTTTACTTTTCTTTTTACGATTTAATATGGCAAACAATCTATTTGATTTCGGAATGATCGGTCTCGGCGTAATGGGACGCAACCTGTTGCTGAATATGGCCGATCATGGATTTAAGGTTATCGGGTTCGATAAGGATCCTCAGAAAGGCAGTACGCTTGAATCGGCTGCAAGTCCCGGCACCACAGTAAAAGGAGTTACTACACTGGCCGATATGATCAGCCAGTTGCAGGTTCCGCGCAAGCTGATGATGCTGGTGCCTGCAGGCAAGCCTGTTGATGATGTGATCAATGACCTTCTGCCCCTGCTCAGCAAGGGTGATATCGTGATCGACGGCGGCAATTCGCATTATACCGACACGCTTCGCCGGGTCACTTATCTGCAGGAAAAAGGCATTCATTTTATGGGTGTAGGCATTTCCGGCGGCGAGCATGGAGCCAGAACGGGCCCCAGCATCATGCCTGGCGGCGATCCTGAAGCTTACCCTCATGTACAACCGATACTGGAAGCCGTGGCAGCCAAAGTGAACGGCGAACCCTGCGTTGCCCATCTTGGAAAAGGAGCTGCCGGGCACTATGTGAAGATGGTTCATAACGGTATCGAATATGCGATCATGCAGCTCATCAGCGAAACCTATGACCTCATGCACCGCGGGCTGGGGTTGAGCAACGACGAGCTGTATAAAGTGTATAAGACCTGGAATGAAGGCGAGCTCCAGTCCTATCTGGTGGAGATCACGCGCGATATCTTCATGCAGCCCGATGAAAAAACAGGCAACCGCCTGGTGGATATGATCCTCGATAAAGCAGGATCGAAAGGCACCGGTAAATGGACTTCGCAGGATGCCATGGATCTGGGCGTTCCACTCCCTGTGATCGACATGGCTGTGGCCATGCGCGATATGTCGTCGTATAAGGAAGAAAGAAAACAGGCTGCCGAGCTGTATAAAAGCGCTCCGCTCGGCATCGAAGTTCCCAAAGAAATATTCATACAGCAACTGGGCGATGCATTGTATTTTTCCAGCATCGTCTGCTATGCGCAGGGGCTGGCCATGCTGCTCAGGGCCTCATCGGAGCTGGATATGCAGATACCGCTTCCGCAGGTGGTAAAGGTATGGCGCGGCGGATGCATCATCCGTTCTTCCCTGCTCGAAAATTTTTATTCGGCCTATCAGGAAAATCCACAGTTGCCCAACCTGCTTCTCGATAAAAATATCGCAAAGCTGCTGCAGGCAAAAAGGCAGCATCTGCGCAATGTGCTCATCCATGCCGTACAAACCGGGTATCCTGTGGCCGGACTGATGGCATCCCTCAGCTATTTTGAAGCTTATCATACCGAACGCATGCCCACCAACCTGGTTCAGGCGCAGCGCGACTATTTCGGCGCGCATACTTATCAGCGGATCGACGAACCCGGGATCTTTCATACCGAATGGAAATCATACTAGCATCACCAGCGCAATAATTTGAAAACATTTGAATCGATAGTATATGCAAAATCATAAACGTCCGCCAGCCTCCCTGCTGTTCATTTTCGGAGGAAGCGGCGATCTGAATTACCGCAAGCTCTCTCCCGCCCTGTATAATTTATTCATTGATGAATGGATGCCGGAACAATTCGAGATCATCGGCATCGGCCGCAGCCCTTTCTCCGATGAAAAATACCGGGAACGTTTGCTGGAAGGCATCCGGCAGTTCAGCCGGCGCAAGGAGCAGACGAACGAATATTGGGAAGCATTTTCAAAGCATGTTTGTTACCTGCAGATGGATGCGGAAAACGAGGCCGACTATGCGAAAATTGCAACGATCGTCAAGGCTAAGGAACAGGAATTCGGCATGCATCCGAACGTGATCTTTTATATGGCCGTTGCTCCGCAGCTTGTTCCCGATATCGCCAAAAAGCTTGGGCCGTCCAATATCTGCTCCGACAGCAAATGCACGCGCATTGTCGTGGAAAAGCCATTCGGGCACGACCTGCAGAGTGCGCATGAATTGAATGAACTGCTCACCAGCATGTTCAATGAAGAACAGATCTATCGCATCGACCATTACCTGGGCAAGGAAACGGTTCAGAATATCCTGGCCCTGCGTTTTGCCAATGCCTTGTTTGAACCCATCTGGAACAGGAACTACATCGACCATGTACAGATCACCGCTGCCGAAACCGTTGGCATGGAAGGAAGAGGCGCCTATTACGAAAATTCAGGCGCGCTGCGCGATATGGTGCAGAACCATATCCTGCAACTGCTTTGCATGATCGCCATGGAAGCCCCGGTTTCTTTTGACGCCAATGAAATCCGTAATAAAAAAGTGGATGTGCTGAATGCCATTCGCAAGCTGGATAAGGATGAAGTGCACCAGTATGCCGTGCGCGGCCAGTATTCGGAAGGCTGGATAAAAGGAGAAAAAGTGCCGGGCTACCGCGAAGAAAAAAATGTAAACCCCGAATCCGGAGTGGATACGTTTGCCGCCGTGAAATTTTATATCGACAACTGGCGCTGGCAGGGCGTTCCTTTCTATGTGCGCACCGGCAAACGCCTGCACGAAAAAACCACCATCATCACCATACAGTTCAGACCCGCGCCTAATTATGCTTTTCCGCCTGAATCGGCAGAGACCTGGAGGCCGAACCGGCTCATCATCAGCATTCAACCGGAGATGGACATACGCCTGCGCTTCCAGGCCAAGCGGCCGGGCCAGTCGATGGTGCTGAACCCGGTGGATATGATCTTCAATTATAAGGAAGCCTATGACGGCAACGAGCCCGAAGCATACGAAACCTTATTGCTCGATGTGATGGAAGGTAATGCCACATTGTTCATGCGCAATGACCAGGTGGAAGCGGCATGGAAGATCATCATGCCCATCCTCGAAGCCTGGCAGAGCAGGCCTTCGGTAGATTTTCCCAATTATGCTCCCGATTCCTGGGGCCCCGAAGATGCGGAAGCGCTGATCGCGCGGGATGGTCATAACTGGATCACGCTGCCGCAGCCGCATCAGGAATAATTACAAAATCTGTCTCAATGCAATTACACGTTTATAAAAATGCCGAAGAATTCAGCCATGCGCTTGCCGAATGGGTAACGGCATATATAACCGAAAAGCTCAAAAAGCAGGATCGGTTTACCTGGGTGCTTTCCGGGGGAAATACGCCCAGGGCTTTATATCAATTGCTGGCTGCAGCTCCATATAAAGAAAAAATCCCGTGGGCAAAACTGCATCTTTTCTGGGGCGATGAAAGAGCGGTTCCGTTTACTGATGACCGTAATAATGCGAAGATGGCCTATGATACGCTGCTGAATCATGTGCCGGTGCCGGCTTCGCAGATCCATGTCATGAGAACGGATATTCCGCCGGAGCAATCGGCCAGGGAATATGAAAAGATCCTGGAACAATATTTTCCCACCGGCGATTCATCACTCACTACTTTCGATCTGGTATTATTGGGTATGGGAGAAGACGGTCATGTGCTCTCGCTGTTTCCGGGAACAAAAGGCGTGCATGAAGAAAAAGCAAGGGTCATTTCGCTGTTCCTTCCTTCACAGGATATGTATCGCATCACGCTGACCAAAACGATCGTCAACGAATCGGCCTGCATTGCTTTCTTAACTACCGGCGCCAATAAGGCCGCCGCATTGAAAGAAGTGCTGAAAGGAGCGTATAACCCCGACCGTTATCCGTCGCAGGTAATCAAGCCGGTGCATGGCGAACTGCACTGGTTCACCGATGAAGCGGCGGCCGCAGGGCTCGGCTAGGCATCGATCGTATCGTATACCACAACTTTTTTCCAGAGATGTGAGCAGGTCTCAACAAATTTCAGATGAATGGGATCCACCTGGTAGCTGTCCTGGTCGGCTGCATTGTCGAAAAGCAAAAGCCAGGATACGGAATAGCTGGTGTCGATGACATCGCGGTTGGTAGCAGCAGGCCGGCCGATATGGAATTGTTTGATCGTCTTCACTGCCGACAATTTTTTCAGGCCATCGATCAGTTGCTGCAGGTCTTCTTTGCTGTCGGGATTTTTGAGCCAGAAATACACATGATGGATAAAAACGTGCTGAAGGGCCATGGTTGAATATTTACGGTACCGGCAAACTTACGAAGAAACGCTAAACGCTGAACGCGGAACGCATAACGCAAAGATATTTTAGCGTTCAGCGTTTAGCTTGTTTTATTTATTTCCTCCACCGCTATTCAATCCGCCACCCTGGTTTCCTACACGCTGGTTCTCTTCATCCGCTCCTGTTTTGCGTTGGCGTGCGGCTTTTACCTGGCTGTTGCCGAAGCGGTAGGTGAAGCTCAGCTTCAACTGACGGCTTTCAAATCCGCCGCTTACCAGCAGGTGCTGTCCCGCAAAATCGCTCGTAGAGCTCCAGTGCAGGGTATGGAAAATATCGCTTACCGACGCTTTCACGGTTCCGTTGTTTTTCAGCACCGTTTTTTGTATGCCTCCATCCAGGCTCCAGATATGTTTTGTTTTGAAAGTACCCTGCCAGATGGAAGGAGAAGTATACCATCCGCTCAATTCGCCTGTCCATCCTTTTCCGAGGCGGAACGTATTCTGCATATATACATTGAATGCATATACATCCAGGTCAACCGTTCTGCCTGCTCCGAAATTGGCATTGTATTTTGAATAATAGGCATTGAGGTTGCCGAATACGCTGTACCATTTGTACTGGAAAGGATAGCTGATATTCAGGCTCACGATATTCTGTGTTGCCAGATTCTTCTTGGTAAGGAATGCCTTCGACTTGTCGGCAGTATCCACCAGTTGAGTGAACACATCCTTCACATGGCTGTAGTTCAGCGTAGTGGTCAGTTTATACTTATACATATACGTTAGTCCGATGCTGTTGGTGTATTGCGGCCGCAGTTGCGTATTGCCTTTCTGGGAAGTATATTCATCGAGCCTGAACTCAAAGGGATTCAGATCCTGATAAGCAGGGCGGTCGATGCGCCTGCTGTAATTAAGGCTCCATTGCTTCATGGGATTTTTATTATAGGTGATGCCTGCGCTTGGGAAAAAGTCGGTATAATGACGGTTGAATACCGAATCATAGCCAACATAACCGTTATCCCATTTGTATCCGCGCGAGTGGCCTTTTGAATTGGTATTCTCTACACGCAGACCGGCCTGCACCATAAAGCCGCCCTTGAAATTCCTGTTGTAATTGGCATAAACGGCATTGATGTTCTCTTTGTAATCAAAATCATTGCTGGCCAGCGAATCCAGGCTTTTCACCGCATTGGCGATATGATAATTGTCGAAATCATTGCCGGTCGATACATAGGATATCTTTCCGCCCAGTCCAAGCTTGCCTTTTTTGAAGTTCTGCTCATAATCTGTCTTGAAGCTGTAGATGTTGATATCGGTAGGCGCGATCATATTGTATACATTGCTGTCCGTGATATGCGTTTCCGACGGGTCGTAATAATAGTTGGGCTGGAGCTGGTTGCTGCGGATGCGGTACCATCCGTAGTCGGCATCCATATTCAGTTCATGGCCGCTTGTATCGGCATACCGGTAATTGAGGTTCGCATTGATGTTATCGCGCTTGATCTTGCTGCTGTTATCGGCAACGAGGATCTTGTTCAGTTCACCGTCCGGGATATACGAAATGGGAGTGCGGCTGTAATTGGAAATACTGTTGTTTGAAATATTGCCGTTCACCATTACGCCCACTGTAGTTTTTTTATTCAGAAAATAATCCAGCCCGGCCTTGAAATTATGCGTCTTGTTCCTGAAAGTGACGGTTCCTTTCTGATCGAACAGGGTATCCAGTTGGGTGCGGTACAGGTTGATATAGCTTTCATTCTTGTTGTCATTATAGCTGTAGTTGCCGAACGCATTGATATGCGCATCGCGGTGGTTCAGCGAAAAGCCGCCATTGTATTTCGGATAGGTGCCAATGTTATAGCCTGCATTGATGGAACCGTTGGTTCCGAATGATTTATTTTTTTTCAGTTTGATATTGATGATGCCGGCATTGCCTGCAGCTTCATATTTAGCCGACGGATTGGTGATGAGCTCAATGGATTCGATGGAGGAGGATTGTATGGTCTTGAGATAGTCAGATAAATCCTTTCCCGAAAGCGGAGTAGGTCTTCCGTCGATATAGACCTGAACGCCGTTCTTGCCGCTAAGGCTGATGTTATCATCCTTATCTACCATCACTCCCGGCGATTTGCGCAATAACTCCAGCGCATCCTGTCCTACGGCATTGATGCTTCCTTCCACATTCATCACGATCTTATCGGCCTTTACTTCAACAACGGGCTTTCTGGAAGTGACCACCACTTCTTTCAGGTTTCCCGATACTTTTGCCAGGGTAATTTCCGGAACAGTATACCCGCTGCCGCTCAGTTCAAAAACAGCAGAATTATACGGAGCGAAGCCGA
Organism: uncultured Flavitalea sp.; assembly: GCA_964475615.1. Lineage (GTDB taxonomy): Bacteria > Bacteroidota > Bacteroidia > Chitinophagales > Chitinophagaceae > Puia. The sequence continues at coordinate 6,905 of CAYYZJ010000800.1, forward strand.
CATGCGAAATATTGATGAAATATTTTCCGGGCTGAATTCCGGAAAATGAATAACTGCCCTGAGCATTGGTGATTTCCAGTTTCAGCACTGAAGAATCCTTGGCCCTTTTCAGGGCAACAGAAGCTCCCGAAGCATTCTTTCCCTGGTCGTCCTTTACATTTCCGCTTATGGTTTGCGCTCTCCCAAAAACAGTCATGAACAAAGCAGCCAGCAAAATAAAGGTGTTTCTCATGGTAATAAGTTTTGATCTTGAGACGTCAAAACTAGCCCTGCCGTGAATGCCGGGAAAAGAGTTTTCGCTGAGTTGAGGTAAATGCGCGGTGAACGGTAAAATTAACCGGTGTAAAGCAGCGGATGTATATGTTTTCGGGCGGTAAGACGCTTTTTTCCTCCGGTAAAAAATTTTAACTGGTTTAATCGCTCCGGTTTGCTAACTTTGTTAGCATGAGGCGTTCCGGTTCTGCTGATCTTCCCTTGCATTATGGCTATGTACCCACCTGGCTGGCCGAACGTATGGCCAAACTGGGACTGGCCATCGTTCAGGCAATTGTTGGCGAATACGGAGAGCAGGAGGTATTGCGCCGATTGAGCGATCCCTTCTGGTTCCAATGCCTGGGAGCAGTGATGGGTATGGACTGGCATTCATCAGGGATCACTACTTCGGTGATGGGCGCATTGAAAAGGGCCGTCAATCCTCATGCAAGGGAGCTCGGCATTTATATCTGCGGGGGCAAAGGCAGGTTCTCCAAACAGGCGCCCGATGAATTATTATCGGTTGCGTCGCAAACAGGGCTCAACGGGCATGAGCTGGTTCGATGCAGCAAGCTGAGTGCAAAGGTAGACAATACTGCAGTGCAGGACGGGTTTCAGCTATATACCCATAATTTCATTGTGAGCAAAACCGGCGAGTGGACGGTGATACAGCAGGGCATGAGTGCAGGCAATAAAACAGCCAGGCGCTACCACTGGCATTCCCCTTCTGTAAAAAGTTTTGTTGAAGAGCCGCATGCGGCAGTGTGTGGAATAAATCAGGGGCAAATACTCAATATGACCGCTTCTGAATCAGCGCCTGCTCGCGATGCCATGATTGCCATTACCCGCGAAAAGCCGGAAAAGATGATGCAGGAAATACAAAAGCTGATCATGCCCGGCCATCATGATGTACGGAGCGAAGATGTTGACCTGAAGCGGTTGGGCACCATATTATGGCTGGCGCACGAGCAGCAAACGCAGCATTTTGAAGAGCTGCTTCTGTTGCAGGGATTAGGCCCGCGAACCGTTCAGTCGCTGGCTTTAGTGAGTGAAGTGATCTATGGAACGCCGTCGCGATTCAAGGATCCTGCACGGTTTGCGTTTGCCCACGGAGGTAAGGATGGCCATCCTTTTCCGATTCCTATAAAAGTGTATGATGAAACCATTGGCACATTGCAGACAGCAGTTTACAAGGCCAGGCTGGGAGAAACAGATAAACAGCAGGCCATAAAAGCATTGCATACTTTAGCGGCCAAGGCGGAAAAAAATTTTACTCCCAATGAACAGTTTCAGGAGCTGGTAGAAAAGGAAAGGGAAGATTCCTGGAAATATGAAGGGAGAACCGTGCATGGCCGGGCAAAGCCGAAAGGCGTTCAATTAAGACTATTCTAATGTTTACGGAATTCGATCCGGCAGATCACTTCGATGGCTCCACTTCACGCCATTCTTTATTTTCATGCGTCGTGCTTTTATAATAAAACCGGATCAGATGCTTTTCCCTGATTGCCTTGCAAAGCCGGGCAATCAAAGAAGCATATTGGGTAGCCATGAAATTTTTTTAAAAAGATCCATTAAAAGATACCAGACTTATTGCAGGTATCTTCTGGAAAGATCATAAAGGATTTTTTTATCAGGTTCCGTCAGCGCAGGCATGGTGTCATCCTGAATAAAATGCAGCTTGAAAGATTGAATGGCTGCCTGTGGTTTCCTGATATCATAACCGATATTATGCAGCGCCTGCAGGGTATCAAAATTTTCAGGCAAAACGAGGCAGGTAGTATCGTACCAGAGGCCGTATCCGCTGTCGGCCAGGGTTTTCCAGGGAAAATACCGGTTGGGATCCACTTTGCGGCCTGGTGCAATATCCGCATGTCCTATAAAATTGGGCGTTGGAATGGAATATGCTTTTTTGAGTTGGGCCAGCAGGTTCAGCAGACTGCTGATCTGCTCATTGGTGAACGGCTCGAAGCCGTTATTGTCGATCTCGATGCCGATGCTGATGGAATTGATGTCGGTGGCATTACCCCATTTGCTTAATCCGGCCTGCCAGGCACGAAGATAATTATTGAGCAGGTGATGAACGGTTCCGTCCTTGCAGATCACATAATGGGCGCTTACCTTGGATTTATCCATGGAGAATGCCTTGAGCGTTTGCTCGCAACTGTTCTGGGCCGTGTGATGGATGATCACGAAATTGGGTTTCCGCAAATCGAAATTCACGGTGCCGATCCAGTTCGGATCGTTTATGGTAGAATCTTTCAGCGGATACTGCCTGAGTGTTTTGCTCAATGCTTTTACTCTTTTTTTGTATTCCCGGTTACTGCGGGCATATTCGTTGGAGGAACAACTGAATAGTACGGCCAGGAACCCGCACAGCACCAGTGCCGGCAGATATGATTGTTTTCCGTTCATGCAAATGGCTTGAATATTGTTCGGTTATTTAAAACAAATGTATGGAAACAGGTCAATTCAAACTGCAGGCTCCATGGCCTGAAGTGAAAGAGCGGATCAAAGAGCACAATCTCGAGCTCACGGACGAAGACCTTGTTTATGAACCGGGAAAGGAAGATGAGCTGCTGGAAAGATTGCAGCGCAAAATGCATATCAATAAGGAAAAAATCCAAATGCTGATCGAAAGCCTTTCTTATAATACAGATAAGGCTTCGTGACGCTTATCTTAATCCTTTCTGATCCGATTTGGAGGACGCAAATTGCGTCCTCCAAATTTCGAATTCTTCTTTGTTCATTTCAAACATGAAATCTTCCGGAAACCGATCCCTATTCCGGCGGACTGCTTCTTTCAGGCGTTTGGTTTCTACCCCGTATAATTCCGCCAAATCCCTGTCGATCATAACATTTTGCTCCCTGATCAGATGAATCTTTTTCATAACCACCTCATCAGGCAATAAAACGACTTCCATATCCCGTATTTTCTGATGAAAAGATAAAACACTAAACGTTAAAAAGAAATACTACTTAGTGGTAGAAATTATAGTAGGCGTGGACAAATTTCCCTCTGCCTGCGTAAATAATTCCGCAGGATGCCTGTACAAAAAGAAAGAGCAATACTGGCAGAGTTTTTAAGGATGTTTATTAGAAAAAACATTTTATATGCCGGCAACAGCAGTCAAGAAAAAGAAAGCGGCGGAAAAGAAAGATCTTTCCGCATCCTATAATCGGTTCAAAGTATTCGAAGGACAGCAATACACCGGAATGAAAGTAGGCCGGAGCCATAAATGGTATTACGATAAAGGCGAATGGAAAGAAACCAAGATCACTCCCGACCTCTGGGAAATTTCCTATGCCGTTACCAAGCGCAGGGCGGGCAAAGCGCCCGAAGGATCAGGAGTTCCCGTCGGCACAGCCTATCACTGGTATATCCTGGCCCACCAGAACGTAAAAAAGCTCAATGCGAATGATTACAGCACTTCAATGACAGGCATCAAATACAAGCTGGCGCATAAGCGCGCCGATAAGGATAAATGGAGCGCCACAGCGGGCACTCAGCGAAAGCATCTCATCAAATTCTTACAGGCATGGATAGCCGAACTTGAAAAGGAACCGGTGCCGATCGAGATGGAATATAAGGGCACAAAATACAAGGGAGAAGCGGTTCCTGTTCCGGAAGCCTGCCACGACGGTGTATGCTCCGAATTTGATGTTACGCTCAATGAAGAGAATATCGGGATCATCAAGGCCGGCAAGAGCAACTGGAAGATGGATCTCGTCAAAGATCAGAAGCTGATCAATGCCATCGGCGAACATATCCTGGAGGCTGTCGGTTAGGCTTGATCGTTAGTTACATGTTTCTCCTATACTGCCCGCCCACTTCATAGAGGGCATGCGTGATCTGCCCCAGCGAACAGTATTTTACCGTTTCCATCAATTCCTCGAATAAGTTCCCGTTATTGATGGCTGTTCTTTTCAGCCTGTCAAGCATCTCGGCAGAATGGCCTTCATTGCGGTTTTTAAAAGCGTGCAGGTTTTCGATCTGTTTTTCTTTTTCCTCCTTGCCGGAGCGGATCACTTCTTCCGGAATAATGGTAGGACTTCCTTTTTTATTCAGAAAAGTATTTACTCCGATGATGGGCAATTCGCCGCTGTGCTTGAGGCTTTCATAATACAGGCTTTCTTCCTGTATCCGGTTCCGCTGATACATTCTTTCCATGGCCCCGAGCACGCCGCCCCGTTCGGTGATCCGGTCGAACTCATTGAGCACAGCTTCTTCAACCAGGTCGGTCAGCTCTTCCACGGCAAAGCTGCCCTGGGTGAAGTTTTCCGTTTTTGCAGTTCCCAGTTCATGGTTGATGATGAGTTGTATGGCCATGGCCCTCCGCACACTTTCTTCAGTAGGCGTGGTGATGGCCTCATCATAGGCGTTGGTGTGAAGCGAATTGCAATTATCGTAAATCGCATAGAGCGCCTGAAGCGTGGTGCGGATATCATTGAAATCGATCTCCTGCGCGTGCAGGCTGCGGCCGCTGGTTTGAATATGATATTTCAGCATCTGGCTGCGCTTGTTGGCCTTGTACTTGTATTTCATGGCCTTTGCCCAGATGCGCCGGGCCACACGGCCGATGACGCTGTATTCCGGATCCATTCCGTTGCTGAAGAAGAAAGAAAGATTGGGTGCAAAATCGTTGATCTGCATGCCGCGGCTGAGATAATACTCCACATAGGTGAAACCGTTAGCCAGCGTAAATGCCAGTTGAGTGATGGGATTGGCGCCGGCTTCCGCAATATGGTATCCGCTGATGGACACGCTGTAGAAATTCAATATCCTATTCCTGATAAAATATTCCTGCACATCGCCCATCAGCTTGAGCGCAAATTCGGTGGAAAAAATGCAGGTGTTCTGTGCCTGGTCTTCTTTCAATATATCCGCCTGCACGGTTCCCCTCACCTGCGCGAGCGCTGCGGATTTGATCTTTTCATAAATCTCTTTCGGGATCAGCTCTTCGCCGGAAAGACCAAGCAATTTCAATCCAAGCCCGTTATTGCCTTCGGGCAGCCCCGGTTCGGAAGGATTGTTGTAAACAGGTTTAAAAGAGCCGCTGAATTTTTTTTCTATCATCTCACCCGCTGCCTTCCACCCGCCGTCCGCCTCCAGCCATTTTTCGCATTGCTGGTCTATGGCGGCATTGAGGAAAAAAGCCAGGATAACAGGCGCCGGGCCGTTGATGGTCATGCTTACCGAAGTCTTGGGATCGCAAAGGTCGAAGCCGCTGTATAGCTTTTTAGCATCATCTACCGTTGCAATGCTTACTCCGCTATTGCCGATCTTGCCATAGATATCGGGACGATAATCGGGATCCTCACCGTAAAGGGTAACCGAATCGAAGGCCGTGCTCAATCTTCTTGCAGGCTGCTCGAGCGAAAGATAATGAAAGCGTTTGTTCGTGCGCTCAGGGCCGCCTTCGCCGGCAAACATCCTGGTAGGATCCTCGCCTTCTCTTTTTAATGGGAATACGCCGGCGGTAAAAGGAAAAAGTCCGGGTGCATTTTCCTGGGCCTGCCAGCGGAGAATATCGCCCCAGTCACGGTATTTGGGCAGCACCACTTTCGGTATCCTCGTTCCCGACAGGCTCTGGCTGAACATCGGCTGCCTGATGGTTTTATCGCGCACATTGTACTCATAATAATCGGCCTTATAGGCCTGGATCTTTCCCGGCCATTTCTGCAAAAGCTTCCGGCTTACCGGTGTGAGCCGGTTTTCATAAAACGTGATCTGCTTTCTCAGCACTTCAACGGCTTCCGCAGAAGGAGCCTGCATTTGTTGCATATTTTCCAGTGCTCCATGCAGCCTGTACAAGGTAGAAGCAATGGCTGACTGTTCTTTCACCAGCCCGTCATATTCCCTGATCATGTCGGCAATTTCACTGAGATACCGAACCCGCGAAGGCGGTATCAGCTCGGTGCCGAAACCCTTTCCCTGCTGAGCAGGAAATTCCTTTCCGAAACTGATCCCGCATTTTTCCCTGATCTGCTGCATCAGCAATGCAAAAAGACGGTTAACGCCGGCATCATTGAACTGTGCGGCAATGGTGCCTGCAACAGGAAGATCAGCGTCATTGGCCGTCCACAAC
>CAYYZJ010000801.1:0-9371 GCA_964475615.1 uncultured Flavitalea sp.
CACAAGCGCAGCAAGCTTTTCGATTTCTATCTTAATTACACCAAGGATTTTGCAGCCATTCAAAGCCATCTGGAGCTTACCGCAGGATATACTTATCAGGACTGGTTAAGGGAAGCGCCTGAATATGCCAACAAGAACGCTGCAGGCGATACCATCAACATCAATCCTGCCGATTCATCGCGCGAAACATTTATTGCATTCATCAGCAGGCTGAACTATAATTACAAAGGGAAGTATTATCTCACTGTCAGCCTTGTGGATAACGGCTCTTCCCATTTCAGCCCGGACAACCGCTGGGGTCTTTTTCCTGCAGTGGCCCTGGCCTGGAAGATCAATGAAGAACCTTTCCTGAAATATTCCAACCTTGTATCCGATCTGAAACTGCGGTTGGGATACGGTATAACCGGGCAGAAAGATATCGGCAACAACTATGCATATATCAATTCCTATCTGGCCAGCAATTCAACGGCGCAGTACCAGTTCGGCGACCAGTTTTATACCACGCTTCGTCCGGCGGCTTATGATCCGAACATCAAATGGGAGCAGACCGAATCGTATAACATAGGTGTTGATTGGGGATTTCTGAAAAACAGGATCTATGGAAGCATCGACCTGTACAGGAAAAATACCACTAATCTCCTCAGTTTTATTCCTACTGCTGAAGGAACCAATTTCTCCAATTATATATCTACCAATGTAGGCAGCCTGTGGACAAAAGGGATCGAGTTCAGTGTTAATGCCAATGTGATCGAAGGGAAAAAATTCACCTGGAATACCAACTTCAACATCACCTATAACAAAATCCAGATCACCAAGCTGAATAAAACGAATGATCCTACTTTCCCCGGCGTGCTGGTAGGAGGCATTTCCGGCGGAGTGGGAAGCACCATCCAGATCCATTCGGTAGGATATGCTCCTTATTCTTTTTATGTGAACAAGCAGGTATATAACGCCAATGGACAGCCGATAGAAGGATTTTATGCCGACCTGAACCGCGACGGCATCATCAACAGCAGCGACCTGTACCGCTTCAAATCGCCCAATCCTGCCGTGTTCATCGGGTTCAGCAATACGTTCAATTATCTCAAATGGAACCTGTCGTTCTCGGTGCGGGCCAATCTGCGCAATTATGTATACAATAACATCAATTCAAACCTGGGCAATTACAACAGGATATTCATTTATGACAATAACCTGTCGAATGCCGCTTCAAACGTGCTCGTGACCAATTTCAATCTTCCGCAATATTTGTCGGACTACTATGTGGAGAACGCATCTTTCCTGCGCATGGATAATATCCGGTTGGGATACAATTTCGGAAAGGTGATCAACCGGACTGCCAACCTGAGCGTATCGGCCACCGTACAGAATGTGTTTACGGTAACCAAGTATTCAGGATTGGATCCGGAGATCCAGGGCGGTATCGACAATAACTTCTACCCGCGTCCGCGCATTTATACGCTGGGTATTAATCTTGGCTTTTAAATTATTAAACATAAAGACATGCTTAAGTTTTTGATAAAAGGAATCTGGGTGCCGGTTGTATTGATCATTGTACTGGCATCTTGTACCAAAGACCTGAACCGCGAGCCGATCGTGGGCACTACTTCGGCTAATGTATATACTACGGTAGATGGGTTCAAGGCCGTGCTGGCAAAATTATATGCAGGATATGCCGTTACCGGTCAACAGGGGCCTGCCGGCCAGCCTGATATCAGCGGCATCGATGAAGGATTTTCGGATTATATCCGTCAATGGTGGCAGATGAATGAGCTCACCACCGATGAAGCCGTGATAGCCTGGGGCGATGTGGGTTTGCCCGACATCCATAAGATGAGCTGGAGCGCCAGCAACCCGTTCATAACGGGGATCTATGACCGCATTTTTTACCAGATCACGCTGGCCAATGAATTCATCCGCCAGTCGTCCGACGGGAACATAGGCAGTTTTTCATCCACCGACCAGGCCACGCTCAAAACATTCCGCACGGAAGCCCGCTTTCTTCGCGCACTCAGCTACTGGCATGCGCTCGATCTGTTCGGCAATCCGCCTTTTGTTACCGATTCAAACGGAGTGGGCAGCTATTTTCCACCGCAGATCAATAAGACAGACCTGTTCAAATATGTTGAAACGGAATTGCTCGATCTGCAGAACGATCTTCCCGATCCCATGCAGAATGAATATGGAAGGGCCGATAAGGCTGCGGCCTGGACTGTGCTGGCCAAGCTGTACCTGAATGCGGAAGTATATACCGGCACGGCAAGATATACGGATTGCATCACCTATTGTTCAAAAATCATTGCTGCGGGTTATACGCTGGAGCCGGTTTACAAAAATTTGTTCCGTACGGATAATAACAAGTCGAAAGAAATCATTTTCCCCATTACTTACGATGGCCTGCATACGCAGGGCTACGGCGGAATGACCTACCTGGTGCATGCCTGTGTGGGCGGAAGCATGGATCCTTCGCAGTTCGGCATCAATGGAGGATGGGGCGGATTGCGCACCACAAAAAATATTGTGAACCTCTTTCCCGACAATACGGGCGCCATCGATTCGCGTGCGTTGTTCTATACAGACGGGCAAACGCTTGAGATTGCCGATGTTACTCAGTTCACCAATGGTTATGCCATTACCAAGTACAGGAATGTAAGCTCCACCGGGGTGCCCGGGTCGGATGCAACAGGCAATTTCCCGGATACCGATTTTCCCATGTTCCGTTTGGCGGATATATATTTAATGTATGCAGAAGCCGTGCTCAGGGGCGGCACCGGAGGCGATATGGCTACTGCGGTGGGATACATCAATCAATTGCGGCAGCGCGCTTATGGCAACAGCAATGGCAATGTGAGCACGATCGACCTGGATTTCATACTCGATGAAAGGGCCCGCGAACTGTATTGGGAAGGACACAGGAGGACTGACCTGATCCGCTTCGGGAAATATACCGATGCCAGCTATACATGGCCATGGAAAGGCGGCGTGCAGGCCGGACAGGGTGTGGACAACCATCTCCGTTTGTTCCCGATCCCTTCGAGCGATCTGTCGGCCAATCCAAGCCTCATCCAAAACACCGGTTATTGATCCCTAAACACTGAAAAAAATTGATATGAAAGCCATAATGAAAAAAATATTGTTCATCTGTGCAGCGTCTATGTTGATATGGGCCTGCAAGAAAGAGGAATCGAGGGTGATCTATAAAGGCAGCATTCCTCCGATACTCAGCTCATCCGTTACAGGCACTGTGCCGCTTTCTTATTCCACTGCCGATCAGACTGCGCTGGTGCTTTCGTGGACCAATCCGGAATATCAGTTCAATAACGGCGTCAGTTCGCTGGATGTGTCTTATCTTATCGAAATTGATACGGCCGGTTCCAATTTCACCAATCCCAGCCGGCAATCCATTACGGTAAGCAAGGATCTGGGCCTTACCATTCTGCAGCGCGATTTCAATAATTATCTCCTCAACCAGTTGCAGCTCGATACCGGATCAACTCACAATATCGAGATCAGGGTCACTTCGAGCATGCCAGGCAATTTAATTCCGGTTACATCGAATGTGGTCAGCTTAAAGGCCAAGCCTTATGCCATTCCTCCTGTAGTGAATCCGCCGGCATCCGGAACATTATACATTACGGGCGATGCAACTCCCGACGGATGGATGGTAGGCGGCGATCCGAATTCAGTAGCCAACCAGCAGCTTACGCAGGTAACATCGACGCTGTATGAAATAACGCTGAACCTGATCGGCGGCAAGCAATTTTTACTTGTGCCGGTTGCGGGCGACTGGACCAATAAATATGCCTGCAAAAAAACATCCGATCAACCTTTGACGGGAGGTGATTTCGGATACAATTGGTCTGACAATTTCCCCGGCCCTGCTTCGGATGGTACATATAAGGTATCTGTCGATTTCCAGAGAGGGAAATATACCATAACCAAACAATAATCGCACAATCAAAAAGCTGTTATGAGATATTTAATAAAACTTCATTTCTTAATACTGGCGCTCGCTTTTTTTGCGGCCTGCGATAAAAAAGATAACCTGCCTTATTATAAAACAGGCGTGCCTCCGGTATTGTCCAGCTCAACCAATATCATTGCCCCTGTTCCTGCGGATTCATTAAGCAATGTGGTTACGCTATCATGGAGCAATCCGGATTATGCCACCGATTCGAGCACGGCAAAATATATTATCCAGTTCGATTCTGTCGGCAGGAAATTTGCTAAAGCGGCAAGCCTCACGGTAACCGGCAAGCTCGACACTACACTGACGGCTAAACAGATCAACAATATATTGCTGGGATTCGGATTTTCTTTCGGTGTTGCTTATGATGTGGATGTGCGGGTGGTTTCTTCGTACGCCAATAATAACGACCAGAAAACATCGAATACCGTAACGATCAAGATGACCCCGTACCGGGTTCCGCCCAAAGTGGTTCCTCCTGATTCCAAAACCCTGTTCCTGGTGGGCAGTGCCACAGCAGGCGGATGGGATAATCCGGTTCCTGTTCCTGCACAGCAATTCCAGCAACTGGATTCGGTTACTTACCAGGGAACATTTTACCTGAATGGCGGAGGCGAATATTTACTTCTTCCGGTCAATGGCGATTGGACGCATAAATATTCCGTTGCCGATAAAACCGTAAGCGGCCTCAATGCCGGCGGCGATTTCGGCGCCGACCTGAACGATAATATTCCCGGCCCGGATAAAACCGGCGTTTATACTATTACGGTAGATTTTCAAAGAGGAAAGTTCACGGTAACACAGGTTAAGCTCTATGACCTGCTTTATGTGCCCGGCGACTATCAGGGCTGGGCTCCTGCAACAGCGCCAACCCTCGGTTCTCCGAATGCAGATGGCAGTTATGATGGTTATGTGAACATTCCTTCGGGCGGAACTTATGAGTTCAAGCTCACCAACGAGCCCGATTGGAATGGTACCGCTTATGGAGATGGAGGCGGAGGAACGCTGAGCACCAGCGGAGGCAATCTCAAGGTGGCGGACGGAGGATATTACCATCTGCAGGCTAATACCACCGCCAATACCTGGTCGGCCACCAAAACCACCTGGAGCCTGATCGGTGATTTTAACGGATGGAGTGCTGATGCGGACATGACCTATGATGCGGGCAAAAAAGCCTGGGTTGGGACGATTGCACCAGGCGCCAGCGGAGGATTCAAGTTCAGGGCCAATCATGCCTGGGATCTGAATTATGGCGATGACGTCAATGATGGAAGTCTGGAGCCCGGAGGAGCCAATCTGCCCATCACTGCGGGAACCCATACCATCACCCTTTATCTTGGCGGTTCAGGTTATTATACTTATACAATCAACTGATCATTCTGATCGCAAACTATAAAAAACGTCTTCCTGATGAAGACGTTTTTTTCTTCATCATGGTAAAGTATCAGGCATGAAAACAAAATGCAGCATCGCTCTTTTTATCCATATTTTTTTACTGATTGCCGGTACCCGCGCGCAATTGCTGAGTACGGCTCCTGTTTTTCCCCGCGATACCTCCGCCCTAACCATTACGGTCGATTGTTCAAAGGGAAACAAAGGGCTGTATGATTATGCTTCTACCGGTGATGTATATGTGCATCTCGGCCTTATTACCAGCGCCAGCGCTAATTCGTCCGACTGGAAATATGTGAAGTTCACCTGGGGAACAACGGATCCATCTGCCCATGCCGTTTACGCCGGGAATAACGAATACCAGTATGCGATAAATAATATCCGCAGCTTTTTCGGTGTTCCTGCCGGCGAGACCATCAAAAAAATCGCCATCCTGTTCCGCAATGGAAATGGTTCCCTTGTTCAGCGCAACAGCGACGGCAGCGATATGTTCATTCCGGTTTATGGGGATGCACTGGCCACACAGTTCTTATTGCCGCTGTTCCAGCCCCTGTACACGCCTGTTCCGGAACCCATCAATAAAAAAGTTGGCGATACTGTTACCGTGAGATTTGTGGCCAGCAAAAAAGCAACGCTGAGCATTTATTTCAACGACACGCTGCGGCAAACCGCAAGCAATGCCGACAGCCTGGGAACCGACCTGCTCGTTACTGCAGCCGGGAACCAGCGGATCATTGCCAAGGCAGACAATGGAGCCGAATCGGGTGCAGATACCATCGATTTTTATTCTGCATCGCCTTCCAATATCGCTCCTTTGCCGGCCGGTGTGCAGGACGGCATCAATTATCTTCCCGGGGATACTTCCGTTGTGCTGGTCTTGTTTGCACCTGGAAAAACCAGGGCATCCGTGATCGGCGATTTCAATAGCTGGACGCAGTCGCCTGTCTATGAAATGAGCCAAACTCCGGATGGGAAATATTTCTGGGTGCAGATCAATGGACTGACGCCGGGCGCTGAATATGCGTATCAATTTATAATAGACAATAACCTGAAGATTGCCGATTACTATGCAGAAAAAATATTGGATCCCGATAATGATCAATACATACCGGCGTCGGTTTATCCCAATCTGAAATCTTATCCCGCAGGAAAAACAACGGGAATCGTCAGCGTGCTGCAAACCAGGCCTCCTGCCTACAATTGGGGCAATACTCATTTTACGAGGCCCGACAAACATACCCTGGCCATTTATGAGCTGCTGGTTCGCGATTTTGTGGCTGCCCACAATTATCAGGGAATTATCGATACCCTCGGCTATCTGAAAAATCTTGGCATCAATGCCATCGAGCTGATGCCTGTTACCGAGTTTGAAGGAAACCTGAGCTGGGGCTATAATCCTTCTTTTTATTTCGCTCCCGATAAATATTACGGGCCGAAAAATGAATTGAAGAGACTGATCGATTCCTGCCACAGCAGGGGTATTGCCGTGATCATGGATATTGTGTTGAATCATTCCTATGGTCAGTCGCCGATGGTGCAACTGTATTTCAACAGCGCTGCCAGCCAGCCTGCGGCCGATAATCCCTGGTTCAATCAAACGGCCCCGCACCAGTCTATTTCGTTTGGATACGATTTCAATCATGAAAGCGCGGCAACGCAGTATTTTGTGAACCGGGTATTGCAGTTCTGGCTCGATGAATACAGGATAGACGGGTTCCGTTTCGATTTTGCCAAAGGGTTTACGCAAAAGCAGACCAACAGCGATGCAACCCTCTCTGCCTACGATACCGGAAGAATAAATATCCTCAGCAGGTATACCGACGATATTCAGTCCGCCTCTCCCGGCGCCTATGTGATCCTCGAATATTTCGTGGCCTTGCAGGAAGAGCAGACCCTTGCTGCAAAAGGAGCCATGAGCTGGGGGAATATGAACTATAATTTCAACCAGGCCACCATGGGTTATTCCGACGGCTGGGATTTAAGCGGAACCATATATTCGGCACAGGGTTTTTCAAAACCCGACCTGCTTGCCTATATGGAAAGCCATGACGAGGAAAGACTGATGTTCAAAAATATTGCTTACGGCAATCAATCCGGATCATATATTATTAAGGGAGATACAACGGTATCGCTTAAACGAAATGAGATGGCTGCTGCATTTTATCTGGCTATTCCGGGCCCGAAAATGATCTGGCAGTTCGGCGAGCTGGGTTATGATTATTCCATCAACACCTGCGGCGACGGAAGCATCAATTCCAACTGCCGTACCGATGCCAAACCCATCCGATGGGATTATCTGCAGGATCCGCGCCGGAAGCAATTGCATGATGTATATGCCCGGCTGCTGAAACTGCGCAGCGACCATCCCGGGCTCGATACAGCTTCCGGTATTCACTATAGTCTCGACGGCACTTTCAAGACCCTTCAGGTCACCACTCCTGACCTGGGCATTGCCGTTATGGGAAATTTCGGGGTAAGCAGCACCAGCGGAAGCATCAGCTTTCCGCATAGCGGAACCTGGTATGAATATTTTACCGGCGATTCCGTAACAGCTACGGGAAGCAGCCAGTCCTTCTCACTGGATCCGGGAGAATACCGGTTCTATATCGATAAAAATTTGGCAGACACGGCAAAGCAGTCTGACAGTACCATTTATCCGATCAATCCATCTACCATAAAAATATTTCCCAATCCTGTTGTCAACAGCACTGCAGTGATCGTTTATGAACTGCCTTCAGCAGGCCATGCCGATCTATCGATATTCAACAGCATGGGGCAGAGAATGGCTTCAGTAAATCTGGGCGATCAGCCGGCCGGAAAGCACGTACTGCCTGTGGGTCAATTGCCGGTTAACCTGTTTTCGCTGGCCAATGGGGTATATGTTATGAATGTTACCTGTAACCGGGATAAGCTGCATACGGTTTTTGTAATGCAGCATTAAATATTTATTGCTGGTATATAATAACACCGATATCAAGCCTTTTATCATAGCTGCCTGCCAGGAAACCTTTAGCATAAATGCTTATAACAGTTCGGCCGCTGATGATTAGTCCTCCTTCAAGTAAAACATTGTTCGTGCCTGTTTCCATGGCCATGAAATAATAAGGTCCGGCATTAATTAGCGAAAATGATTCAGCTTTGAGCCGTGAATCATAATCATTAGCCAGGTAGGCGCAATTTGAAAAGAGTTTAAATCCATTGAATCCGACATCAGGGAATGCCCAGATGTCGAGGGGAGGGGCATCGGGGGAAAGATTTAAAAATCTGATCTGGCTTTTTGTAGTATCGGTTCTTCCGATCTTATCAGCTAATACAACGCATTGCAGTTGGCCATGGTTAAGCGTGTCTGTTATAAAAACCGAATACCTGGCGCCACGAACAAAATAATCAGAAACCCTGGCGAAGGAAATATCGGCAGCGACAGCACTAAAATCCAGTTGCTGATATCCCGAAGGGATATTCATATAAGGGACTTTCTTTGGAATTGGTATGAGCGAATTATAACTGTCGAAATACGTAGTATAGGTAGTCTTGCCATAATATAAAGGAGAATCCGGTAAAGAAATCCTTTGGTTGTTGATGCGTAGTGCAAGGTTTGTTAAGGTAGGGGAAGCATTGGTGATTGATATATAGGAAGAATCAGCAACAGGATTTTGGGTTGTAATTTTCTCTTCTTTTTTACAAGCAGTAATAAGAATTAAATATCCAAACAGGATCAGGCCACCTGAAAACTGCAGTTCTCTCATAAGCGGCAAATGAAAAGATACTATCTAAATTAAGCAATTATTGCTGCATTTTTAACCGGATGCAGCATTCCGCAACTCAGTACTGTCAAAAAGTAATAGGATAATTAAAAAAAATTGTTAAAATAAAAATTATTCTTTACTTTCGGTTGCTAGTTGCTTATGGATAATTGCTTAAACCATTGATTATGACTCTTACACGATTGTTTGTGCGAATAGCCTGTATGGCTGTTTGTGTACTACTTACACAATTCGCTTTTTCCCAAAAC
>CAYYZJ010000802.1:0-3364 GCA_964475615.1 uncultured Flavitalea sp.
ATCTTTGCGCCCATCCTGTTCAGCATATTGCACAACTGCTGGATATAAGGTTCGCAGGCGGCATTATAAATGGTGGTGATTCCTTTGGCCATTACGGCGGCCATCACGATATTGGCGGTTCCGGTAACAGAGGGCTCGTCGAGGAGCAGATAGGTTCCTTTGAGCCGGGGTGCATGCAAATGAAAGAATCCATCTCCCAAATCATAATTGAATTCGACACCCAGCTTTTCGAATCCTACGATATGCGTGTCGAGCCTTCTGCGGCCGATCTTATCGCCGCCTGGCCTGGGAATAAATGCTTTTTTGAAGCGGGCCAGCAAAGGGCCGGCCATCATTACAGCGCCTCTGAGCCTTCCGCTTTTTTTGCGGTAGGTTTCGCTGAGCAGGTAGTCTACATCAACATCATCGGCCTGGAAAATGGCGGTATGGCGGTCGGGTCTTTCCGTTTTAACGCCCATATCGGTTAACAGCTCGATCAGCAGGTTCACGTCGAGGATATCGGGAATATTGCCGACGGTCACTTTTTCAGGGGTCAGTAAAACCGCGCTGATGATCTGGAGCGCTTCATTCTTGGCGCCCTGGGGAATGATATTTCCTTTCAGTTTTTTTCCGCCGGTAACTTCAAATGAATACATGCAGTGGGATTGATCGGTTGAAAAATGATGCAAGCTAAAATAAAAAAAGTTGGCAGCATGCTGCTGTCAACCTCAACCGTCAACTTATTTTGATCAATATCTTTTTTTCTTTAATTTGCAGCCGATGCTACGGTCGTTGAGGTTAATGTTCAGTTGCTTGAATTTATGGTTTCTTTTTTTGCGGTAATCGCCGTAGTTGCCGCCGCTTCTGTCGCCCCTGTTTTCATTGCTGCGAAAGCTCTTTACATAAGGCGTATTGGTGAACTCGAGCTGGCCTCCCGTGATGCCTGAGAGTTCGCTCTGGATGGCATCGTCGTGAACGGTCTCTTTATGCCAGTTGTTATAGGCCAGCTTCATATAATAGGCAATGGCGTTGGCGAATCCATTTCTTTTTTCGGGATTTTCCTCGCTCAGGGCTTTGTTGATCACCAACTCCAGATTTTTTCCCAAATGTGAATGTTTGGGGTAGCGCTTGGGATAGTTCAGCGGCTTGGGCTTGGTCCTGAGCGTTTCCCGGGTGGGAATGGGATAGGGCGAAGCCACTTCGAGCTTGAAATCGGATATCAGGAAGAGATGATCCCAGAGTTTATGGCGAAAGTCTTCTACGTTTTTCAGGTGCGGATTCAGGAACCCCATCAGTTCGATCACCGCCTGGGCATTACGCTGGCGCTTTTCCGTATCTTCAATGGTAACCAGGTATTCAATCATTTTCTGGATATGCCTTCCGTACTCACGCATCACCAGGTAATTCCTTGTGGTATTATATTCCATGAATTATATTTCGGCGAAATTACGGGAAAAAGCTGAAAGGGAAAAGGCGTAAGGCAAAAGGTGAAAGGCAAAGTTCCTCTACCTTCAACCTTTCACCTTATACCTTCCGCCTCTTAATCGACCAGTATCTTCGTCAGATACTGCTTATTGCCGGTGAGGTCTTTTGCCCGCAGGAAATATAATCCTTTTGCCGGGCGGTTGGAGAAATTAAGATTGATAAAGCTGCTTCCGGACAGGGTTACCGGTTTTTGCTGCATCACCTGGCCTGTGATGTTCACGAGCTCGATGATGAAATTGCCGGTCTGTTTTTCGTCGAATTGAATGCTTACGGTATTGACCACCGGGTTGGGATAAGTGTGGATGCCGGGCTGCTGGTCTGCTGCTTCCAGGTTAACCAGCTTTACCGCCGAATAGCTGATCTTGCCATCGGCGTCCTTTTGTTTGATCCGGAAGTATAGTTCTCCCATATCAGCCGGATTAATGTTGTATTGATACTGGTATTGTGTAACAGTACCTGTTGAAGGAGAGCCAGACGGTATGGTTCCGAGGGGGCTGTAGTCCTGGCCGTTTTTGCTGTATTCGATCTCATAGGTTGAATTGTTTTGATTCGGCGCCAGCCATTGCAATTGTATATGGCGGCCTTTTTTGAAAGCGGTGAAATTGGTGATGGAAACAGGCAGCGGCACGGCGGGGCACCAATAATAGGTAAGATTTACAGTGCCTTTAATAACAGTAGAAATACCTGTAGTATCGTTGGCGCCTGCTGCCACTATTAAACCTCCTGAAACAGAATAAACAATATTTATAGTACCTGTTCCTACATAGGCTGCATTTGCACCTGTAGAAGCGCTTCCCTTATAGTCGCTGTATAAAGTATCCGGACCGTAACTAACTGTAGATCCTGGCAATCCTTTTGGCGCGAGTGTATCATACTCATCATCACCAGGATACATTTTAGTAAAGGTATGGCTGGTACTCATGCCAGGTCCTGAGACCTTGCTAATAAGGGTTAATAAAAACTGGGAAGCCATACTATCAGGGGCTGAATTAATGGCAAAGGAAGAAGTTACTCCTGAAATAGTATCTTTCATTGAAATACAAGATAAATTTCCGGTAGCAGGGTTAAATTGAGGAAAAGTGAAATTTATCGAGTTTGCGGTAGTATACGGAATAGTGACCGAATAAGAAATTGGTGTAGCCGGGGTACTTGCATCACACATGCATTGAGCAGTAATTTGTTTTGGAATTAATGCGGCTATGAAAACCAATGCCACAATCGTCCATGAGTAGATGTGTTTCATAGATACAGATTTTAAAGGTGACTGGATTAAAAGCGACGTCTTTCCTAAGCGATGATCCTAATACTAAGCGATATTCTAAGCGATGTCCATTACAAAATTACCCAACTTAAATAAGGATGCCTACGCAGTTTTACTCAAGTTCGGGGCATCGTAAATTCTGCAATTTTTTCAGCCTTAGTATAGCAATCTGGCTAACAGGGATTTATGAATAGCCGAGATTAAAAAAAGGGCTTCACTCCTATCTTTGCATGAACCGATATGAAGATCGCAATCGACTGGAGAATTCCTTTTAAAAAAGAACTTACAGCGGACTATAGCCGGTATATTGTCCGCTGTCTCGAAGCCCTGGGCAGGGAAAAACCGCAAGTAGAATTTTATTTGCTGACTGATGAATTTTCTATTGCAAAATCCAATTTGGATGTTGCCGGGCAAAACAGGATTACAGTAAAATCTTTCCCTGGCCCGTTAGGATCGTGGATTTGGAGGAACCGGCAGATCCCCGCTCTGGTAAAAAAGCATCAGTCAGATATCCTGCTCATGCCTGGGGGCATTGCATCCCGCCGGCCGGCTATTCCGCAGTTTGTCTGGCTGCCTTTTCTTCCTGCATATCCTCTAAAAAGCGCATATTGGTCAACGATAGAAAAGAGAATAAAGGCT
>CAYYZJ010000803.1:0-5739 GCA_964475615.1 uncultured Flavitalea sp.
AACCCAGGCATCGCTTCCTGCTCGGACTGTATTCTTTTTCCCATTTCCTGTTCTATCCACTGTTCCTGCTCAGCCTGCTTTTGTTCGACTGGAGGCTTGCCCTCATTGTGTTTGGACTGCGCTTCGTAGTACAAGCTATCATCTTTAACAAGGCCATGCAGAAGTTGAATGAAAAAGACCTTTTTCCCTGGTGGTTGTTTCTGGATATCTGGATGTTTGCATATTATATCATCTTTGCACCGGCATTATGGAAAAAGGCGAAGCCAAACTGGAGATAATCACCCGCTATTTCCGCAATCTGTCTCCAATCCAATTGCAGCAACTGGCGGCACTGGATGGTTTATACAGGGAATGGAACAGCAAGATCAATGTGATTTCGCGGAAGGACATCGACAGCCTGTATGAAAAGCATGTACTGCATAGCCTGAGCCTGGCTGCCTTTTTTAAGTTTGAAGCCGGACAAAAGATCATCGATATCGGCACCGGAGGAGGATTTCCGGGCATACCGCTCGCGATCGTCTTTCCTCAGGCCCGTTTTCACCTGATAGACAGTATCGGCAAAAAAATAAAAGTGGTGGAAGCCGTAGCGGCAGCCGTTGGACTGAACAATGTCAGCGCCCAGCACATCAGGGCAGAAGAAGTAAAAGCAACATTCGATTGTGCAGTATCCCGTGCGGTGGCTCCATTAAAAGAATTGTGGCGATGGTCGAAGCCGCTGCTGCAGAAAAGCAGCCTCCCGGCATCGATCGCCAATGGCCTGATCTGCCTCAAAGGCGGCGATCTGGCCGCAGAAATATCGGAAAGCGGAACCAGGCCGCGGATCAACAATATTCATGACGTTTTCCCCGAAACGTATTTTTACGAAAAATTCATCCTGCATATTCCCTGGTAGCAAGGGTGAATATTACCACAAAATGGTATTTTTTTTCCGGTAAATGATTAGAACTTTGTGGCATGCCCATTTCTGTATGTATTGTTGATGATAACAAAGACATCCGCTCGGCCCTCGAGCAGATCATTCTGATGGCTGAGGGATATAGGCTGGCAGGGAGCTTTTCCGGCGCTGAAGAAGCCATGCAGGCCATACCGTTGCTAAAACCCAATGTGGTATTGATGGATATTAATCTCGGAGAAGGAGAAAGCGGTATAGATTGCGTGCGGGAGCTCAAGCCCCAGAACCCGGAGATCCTGTTCATGATGTGCACGGTTTATGAGGAAGATGAAAAGATCTTTGAAGCGTTGACGGCAGGAGCCAACGGATACATCCTCAAAAAGACCACGCCCCTCAAAATGCTGGAAGCCATAAAGGAACTGTATGAAGGCGGAGCTCCCATGAGCAGCCAGATAGCCCGTAAAGTGGTCAGCGCGTTTCAATATAAATCCCTCCCCGATGCCGGTTATGAATCCAGCAACCCTTTGAACAGGTCGATCAATGTGCTGTCCAACCGCGAGCATGAAATACTCGAATTACTGGCCAAAGGCATGCTGTACAAGGAAATTGCTTCTTATCTCTTTATCAGCCAGGAGACTGTGAGGAAGCACGTGTATCATATTTACGAAAAATTGCATGTCAATAACCGGGTGGAAGCGATCAACAAGTATTATGGACGCTGAAATACCACAAAAGTGGTATATGATGGCTTTCTTTCTGTTCCTACATTTGGGTTATTATTGAGGTTGCCAATCAAATATCGCCTTAATCATTTTACACTATCCTGGAAGTTTCGTTTAAGAAAACAACGAACCAAAAAGTTGAATTCCTGCCTAAACGAAATAAAGCCATGCCGCAAACCGCAGCATGGCTTTATTATATAAATTATATAATCCATTCAACCTACCAGCTTAGCTCCAGTTTATTATTTCTTTTATTCACATCGGCCATTCGCTGGGTGGGGTCTATTTCAATGACCTTGAGATCGGTTAAGCGATGGCTGATCTCGAAAGTATAGGTGATGTCCGTCCATTTCCAGGGTTCAAACACCTGGCGCGGAATGCTTTTATTCTCGGCGGGCTTTTCACCGAACATCAGGTATTGAGGGATGTAGGCCAGCTCCTTGCTACCGTCTTTATACGTCATCATTACGTCGACGGGCATGGGCATTTTTCCGTGCATCTTCAATCTGATCCTGGTTTTGCCGCCTTCTTCCCATAAGCTGTCGATGCCGTAATCGATCGTTTTGGTGGTATTGATCCAGTACTCGCGGTACCAGTTCAGTTGCAGTCCGCTTATTTTTTCAGCCACGCGGATGAAATCATTGGGATTGGGATGCCTGAACCGCCATTCGTGATAATATTCAAGCAGGGTGCGGTCGAGATTGGCGTCGCCGATAATATATCCCAGTTGCTCCACGAAAACAGCGCCTTTGTTGTAGGAAGAATTGCTGTAGCCGTAATTGGTATTGAAATGATCGGCAAATGTGGTGAGCGGCTCTTCCAGGCCGCTTTCCGCCAAATTGAAATACCCGCTGTATTCTCTTTTGAAGATCGATGCCGGAACCGTATCGTTATTCAGATAAGCCCAAACGCGAACGCCTGCATACTGCGCGAACCCTTCATCCATCCAGGCATGCTCCGATTCATTGCTGCCCATCATGCCCTGGTACCAGCTATGCATCCATTCGTGTATCCAGCCCGGCGGCTCTTTGAGTAAAGTGGCCATCGGGTATTCCATGCCTCCATCACCTCCATGTATAAACGAATATTGCTTGTAGGGATAGGGGCCGAAAGTTTTTTCTATATAAGGAAGCGCCCGGGCGGCATTGTCCAGTATCTTCAGCCATTCTCCTTCCGCTGCATTGGTGGTTTTATAAAGCAGGTGCAGGGTAAGTCCGTTGCGCACTTTTCTTACTACATGCTTATACTCCGGATCGGCAGCCCATACAAAATCGTGCACATTGGGCGCAACGAAATGCCAGAGCAGTTTTTCGCCCGCAGGCCTTTCCACTTTTGCTCCCGGATTTTCATAACCGTATCCTACCTGGTTGGCATTTTCGAGATAGCCCGAGCCGCCGAGGATATAATTTTTATCGATGCTGATCTTTACATCAAAATCGCCCCAAACGCCATAAAACTCGCGGGCCACATAAGGAACAGGATGCCATCCTTCATAATCATACTCGCATATCTTGGGATACCATTGGCTCATGGAATAGCGTACACCGGTTTCGGGATTGTCTCTTCCGCTGCGCCTGATCTGCAAGGGCACCTGCGCTTCAAATTCCATGTCGAACACCACTGTCGATTTGGGAAGAATGGGCTTGCCGAGCTTTACTTCCAGAATCGTTTCTTCTGTTTTGAATGATTGGGGCACGCCGTTCATTTTCAAGGAAAGCACTTTCTGGTAACCGATCTCTTCGGGCTTGAGATTAAGGATGCGGTCTTTTACTCTTGAATCCCAGTCCAGGCGTTCCACTCCGTTCCTGTCTCTTCCCAGACTTATTTTTCCCAATGCGCGGCTGCGCGTATCCATCATGCTGTTGGGCTGAAAGGCATTCCAGTATAAATGATAGAATACTTTATACAGCGTATCGGGCGAGTTGTTGCTGTATTCCAGTCTTTGTTTTCCGGTAAACCGGTTGGTCTGCACATTCATATTGATGTCCATCGCATACTTTACCCGCTGCTGCCAGCGGTCAGGCTGTGCAAAACCGCGGCCGGCAAACAGGGCGACCGTTAACAGTAAATAAAAAGATTTTTTCATTATTCAGGTATAGTCGACACTTTTTGCTTACAAGGTATAATTATCTTTCAGCAACTGGCCTTTGTCGCTGAAGAGCAGGTTCTTTTTCTGAAGGCCGCTTTTAAAGGCCACGATCACGTATTGGGTTGAATCGCCCGGGAGACTGATCAGGTGAGCGGATTTGATTTCCCAGTCTGCATACTTGCTTTTCGAAAATCCGTCTTTCAACGATGCAGGAAGACTTTCCTTATCGAGCGTTTTATCTGTTTTCTGCCATTCCCCTTTTGAAGAGAAGCGCGCCCGGTAATGATCGTTACCGATCTCAAAATCGGCGATGAAGGAAGTGAGCTTATCAGACCAGCTTACATTTTTTGCCTGCGGATATTTCGACTTCAGTGCTTCCGTTGCTTCTGCGGGAATTTTGCGGATCTGTGCAAAGCCCGGAGCAGCGCCCGATATCATGACAACAAGCAGCAAAGCGTAGACAAACGATTTCATAATGTGTGTTTACAATTAAGCAAATGCAAAGATGATTCCTTTTAAACGGCAAACTTCCTTAAAAAATCTTAAAATTCATGATTTGCCCTGCACAATCACTACAATTTCTCCTTTAACTGTTTTGGTTTTAAAATAATCTGCCACTTCCTCAAGCGTGCCTCTTTTGTTTTCTTCAAACACTTTCGTCAGCTCGCGGCTCACGCAGCAGGGACGGCCGGCGCCGAAGTATTGAATGAATTCTTCCAGTGTTTTCAGCAACCGTACCGGCGATTCATAAAAGACCATGGTGCGTTCTTCTTCCGCCAGCTTTTTCAGCATGTTCTGCCTTCCTTTTTTCAAAGGCAAAAATCCTTCGAATGCAAAGCGGTTGATGGGAAGTCCGCTGTTCACCAGCGCAGGAACGAATGCCGTTGCTCCGGGCAGGCATTCTACTTTCACTCCTGTTTTGATGCATTCGCGAACGAGCAGGAAGGCAGGATCGGAAATACCCGGTGTGCCTGCATCGGTAAGCAGGGCCATGGTTTTTCCCTGCAGCAATTGGTCAACGAGATGATGCAGTACTTTATGTTCGTTGTGCTGGTGATAAGGGGAGAGCGGTTTAATGATGCCGTAATGGTTCAGCAGCTTCAGTGAAGTGCGGGTATCTTCGGCCAGTATGAGATCCACTGTTTTCAGCAGCTCGAGCGCGCGCAGGGTAATATCCTGCAGGTTTCCGATGGGAGAAGGAATGATATAAAGCATATTAATGTGCGAATGGCTGATGTGCGAATGTGCGAATGGATCAACCGGCCTTTTAATTCGCACATTCGCACATCCGCACATCAGCAAATTTCAAAATATTCCATTACGGGATTGGCGAGCAGTTTTTTTCCGGCTTCTTCGGCTATCTTATTTGCCTGTTCGGGCGAATCGGCTTCCACCTGCAGCGTGATGTGTTTGCCGATCCGCACATCGCTCACTGCCTTCAATCCGAGGTTCTGCAATCCGCCCATTACGGCTTTTCCCTGGGGGTCTAGCAGTTCTTTCAAGGGCATCACTTTCACCTGAACGGAATAGGTCATGTTATTTGTTTTTTAAAAACCAAAGATAAGATAATGTAAAAAATGAAGATGACCGGTATCGCCAGCCATTTGAACAGCATGGCGGCAATGATGGCAATTACAAGCAGAATAAATTTGGGCAGATTATTCTTCACCGAAAAATCCTTGAACTTCAACGCCAGTATCGGCAGGTTGCTCACCATCAGATAGCTCAAAAAAAGAATGAGCAGATAAAGGATCCATTTGTTCAGCAGCATGCTCACCACCGTATTGCTGTTGCTATTCCAGTAGATCAATGGCAGCGAAGCGATGAACAATCCTGTTGCCGGCACAGGCACTCCCCGAAAACCATATTGCTGCCTGTCGTCGATATTGAACCTCGCTAAACGATAGGCAGCAGCACAGGGAATCAGCAATGCGGGCAGGAGCCAAAGCAGCGAAGTTTCGATCCCGTTCTCCTGTTTCGTAAAGCTCATGCGCAGGAACTGATACATGATCATGCCGGGAGCAACGCCGAAGCTC
>CAYYZJ010000804.1:0-2271 GCA_964475615.1 uncultured Flavitalea sp.
CATCCCAACCTGCAGCACATCTGCTCCATTCAACGCATCGAGCAGGAGGATTATCTGTGGATGGACAAGTTCACCATCCGCAACCTGGAGCTGTTTGGCGGAAGCGCAGACAAAAGTCTGCTGCAGGTAACCGACAATACCGTTTCGCCCATGGGCGCCAGGCTGCTGAAACGCTGGCTGCTGATGCCGCTGAAGGATATAAATCGGATCAATGAAAGGCTCGACCTCGTGGAGTTCTTTATCAGGGAGGTCGATCTCCGCAATAAAATGATCCATCATATACGGCCATGCGGCGATATAGAAAGACTGGTCAGCAGGATACCGCTTAAAAAAACAGGCCCGCGCGAGCTGATGCAGATCGCCAGGGGACTGCTGCATATCGGCGAGATCAAATCCCTGTGCGCACCGGTTTCCAATGCATACCTTAAAAAACTCGCCGACACCCTCGACCCCTGCCGCGAAATTGCCGAAAAGATCATCGGTCAAATTGTAGATAACCCGCCGGCGCTGGCTTCCAAGGGAGGCATCATCAAAACAGGCGTGAACGCCGAGCTCGACGAGCTGAGAAAAATAGCCAGCGGCGGCAAGGAATACCTGATCGAACTGCAGCAAAAAGAATCGCTGGCTACCGGCATCTCCTCCCTGAAGATCAGTTTCAATAATGTATTCGGTTATTATCTTGAAGTAACGAATGCACATAAGCACAAAGTGCCTTCCACCTGGATGCGCAAGCAAACGCTCGCCAATGCGGAGCGTTATGTTACTCCGGAACTGAAAGAATATGAAGAAAAAATAATCGGCGCGGAAGAAAAAATACTCAGCCTTGAATTAGTGCAATATGAAAAGCTGCTCACCGAGCTGCAGGATCATATTGCCGCCATGCAGGCAAACGGCCATGCGCTTGCCCTGATCGATTGCCTGGTTTGCTTTGCCAACAATGCGCTGCATTATAATTACAAAAAACCGGAATTGCATGAAGGCAGTGAGCTCGATCTGAAAGATAGCCGCCATCCGGTTATTGAAAGGCATCTTCCCGCAGGCGAAGTTTACATTGCCAACGATATCCTGCTCGATCCGGCATCGCAGCAGATCATCATCCTCACGGGGCCTAATATGAGCGGTAAAAGCGCGCTGCTCAGGCAAACCGCATTGATCACGCTGCTGGCGCATGCAGGCAGCTTTGTTCCCGCAAGTGCAGCAAAGATTCCGATAACAGATAAGATCTTTACGCGCGTCGGCGCTTCCGATAATCTCAGCGCCGGCGAATCCACCTTCATGGTGGAGATGAATGAAACCGCCAGCATCATCAACAACATCAGTTCAAGAAGCCTGATCCTGCTGGATGAGATCGGCCGGGGCACTTCCACCTACGACGGCATTTCCATTGCCTGGAGCATTGCTGAATATCTGCATCAATCGCCCCATGCGCCTAAAACGCTTTTTGCCACGCATTATCATGAGCTGAATGAGCTGGAGAATAAACTGCCGCGGGTAAAAAATTATCATATCACCAATAAAGAGCTGGGCAATAAGATCATCTTCCTGCGCAAGCTGGCGCCCGGCGGAAGCACCCATAGCTTCGGCATCCATGTGGCCAAAATGGCCGGCATGCCTCCTGCCCTGATCCAGCGGGCCAATGATATCTTAAAGCAGCTTGAAGAAAGCAGGGAGAATTCTTCCGGCGATGAAAGTTCCGGAAATCCACGCACAGTCAGGCCGGAGCAGCAGATCAAAAAATTATCCGCTCCTCAATTGCAGCTCTCTATCTTCGATGCTCACTCGCAGACTTTTGAAGCAATAAGAAAGCTGCTGGAGAATATCGATATCAACCGCCTCACCCCGGTGGAAGCCCTGCTCAAGCTTCAGGAAATCAAGGGACTGCTGAAATAGACCGGGCATTTTCATTTTTATACTTTCTTTCCCAGAACCGGAAAAAGCCGGCGCGCCTAAAACATCATAATAACTTGAATATTAATAACTTATGTGATTGGCATGCTCATTGGCTTCTTTAGGCGACTAAATCCTGCATCATGAAAAACAATATTGCAGCAGTACTGATCCTCAGCATCCTGGCTTACCAGAACACATACAGCCAGGCCTGTACTCCGCAAGGCGATGAAACCAGCTATGGCGCCGGCGATACCTGGATCGGATATGTTTACGACGGCACCGCTTTCAATACCTATATCGGATATGTGAATGAAGGAAGCGCCGGCAACCCGAACTTTGATGAGGGCTTCGGCGGTAACACGGTCAACTATCCTACCAATG
>CAYYZJ010000805.1:0-2950 GCA_964475615.1 uncultured Flavitalea sp.
AATACCCGAAATTAAGCCAAGAAAAATAGTTGTCGCAGCAAGAAAGCCAACTAATAGGGGACAAGAAAATAAAAAATGTTCTTTACCGGTAAGCTGATAAAACATCGGTTGCAATAAAACACAGCATAAAAAAGAAAGCAGTAATGCAATGATCGCCATGAATACAGATTCAGATAAATATTGAAATATCAATTGCCGCCTGCCGGCGCCTGCTACTTTTTTAATGCTTACTTCTTTTGCCCTGCCTGCAGAACGCGCTGTTGCAAGATTGGTATAATTGATTCCTGCAAGCAATAAAATAAAAATACCGATCGTAAAAAAGATATGCACCTGCGTTATACTTCCGTTTGCCGCTATTTCATTTTGTAAATTTGAATGCAAATGAATATTGCTTAATGGTTGAAGCTTATAAGAATAAACAGGTTTCCACAGCTTAAAAAGATTACCAACATATTTTTCATAAAAGAATGTAATCTTATTTGAGAAGGCTTTACCATCAACTCCTTTCTTCAATAAAAGATATGTATAAAAACTTCCGTCGCCCCAGCCATCAACCGTTAATATATCAGGATGCGCCACTTCAATGGTTTTAAAAGAAGCAAGCATGTTAAACGTAAAATGCGCATTCTTTGGAGCATCGGGCATTACGCCGGTTACAGTATAATTAACGCCATACCCGGTGCTGTCATACATATTCAGTAAAAGTGTTTTCCCGATTGGATCTTTATCTCCAAAATATTTTTTGGCAGATGATGCTGTAAGTATAAGTGAAAATGGCTCGCTCAGTGCAGTTGCTTCATTCCCTTTTGTCAGATGATAACTAAACACATTAAAAAAAGAAGGATCAGTAAGTAAAATGCCGGACTGAAGTATCTGTTGGTTATTATGGGTTACAATTTCTTCACGCATTTTCATACGCACTGTATTTTCCACTTCAGGATAGTTGTTCAACAATGCTTTTGCCATTGGCGCACTTGTCATGGCTGATTCAGTAATATCTGTTGCCCGCTTTTCTACTGAAACCAATCTGTAAATCCTGTCATAGTTTGCATTGAATTTATCATAACCCAATTCGTCATTTACCCAAAGCACAATAAAAGCAAAGCAGGTTAATCCTGCCGACAACCCAAGAATATTCAATACAGAATAAGTTTTGTTTTTTATTATGCTACGCCAAGTGGTTTTGAAATAATTTTTAAACATAACAGAAGTCATAATAAGTAAAGGCAGTGCCTTGCATGCGAAAAATAGTACCACGCACAATGGGCAGTTGAATTTCCTAAAAAACATGCCATCAGTGTGATGAATTGATTCTCAAAATTATATGAAATTAAGTAGTGCGAAATTGTTCGGATACGATACAGCTATTGTCCGCTATTGAATCATGTAATGGGATTCATATAGCAGCGTTAATTTTATCGGTATGTTGTTTGAATATTTTGACTCTCTGATCATGTATGCCATGAAAAAAACTGCCGGATGGTGTTTGATATTTCAGAAGGAGAGACTCAAGTTTTTCAGACAAGGGACTGATTTCAGTGAAATTTTATTAACATCATTTCCTTGCAAAATTCCCTATCTTCACCTC
The DNA here is from genome assembly GCA_964475615.1 of uncultured Flavitalea sp. Taxonomy (GTDB): domain Bacteria; phylum Bacteroidota; class Bacteroidia; order Chitinophagales; family Chitinophagaceae; genus Puia. Next base: position 1,589 of record CAYYZJ010000805.1, read on the forward strand.
CGCTTTCCGGAAGCATCCCGTCCGCGGAAATGGGCCAAGCCCACCGGTATGGTTTACGAACACATAATCTATTAACTTAACTTCTTGCCTTTATGCGGACATGGGCATATTTAAAGAAGTAAAGTTATGTCAACAGTCTCCCGCGGCTTGCCCGCACGTCCTCATCTGAGTATTCCCAAACAACAGGCAGGTGAACTGCTCCGGCAGTGCAAAGCAAAATCAACTGATGCCCTTGACCGCGTCAGGCACCAGCTTTCCAGGTTTTATGCCGCCGATGATGACACCATATCTACCCGCTTAAAGCTGAGCCATGCACAATTGGTCATTGCACGGGAATACGGGTTCTCTTCCTGGACACAACTTAAAGAGCGCATCACCGGCAATACTGCGGCTCAACTGATCGATAAGGCCATTCGCTCTAACGATGCCATAGCAGTTACGCAGTTGCTGAAAGCGTATCCCAATTTATTGCATGTGCCGGTATGGAGTGGGAATTGGGGGCCTCCCATGAGCCATGCTGCTAACCTTGGCCTGCTTAACATGGTCAAAACAATTGCAGCACTGGGTGCAAAAGATTTTCAGCATGCTTTCGATCGTGCGTTGTTGCATGGCGATATTGAAACAGCTCAATGGTTACATGAACAAGGCGCTGCATTTACACCCGGCATTATCATGGGATCCTGCGAAACACTGAATGCCCGTGGTTTTGGGTTCCTGGATGATGCAGGTGTTCCATTGACGAATGAAAAAGGCGATAAATTAGCCCCGCTTGCCATGGTATTGGAAACCTACAGCCGCAATCCCGCAGGCAAACACACGATTTTACAACGGTTCAAGGCAAGAGGGTATCATTGGGCAGATACTCCTATAATGGCTTTTCATTGCGGCGATCTTGACCGGCTCAAAATTCATTGGCAACGCAATCCGCAATTGATCCACCGGCGATTCAGCTATCGCGAAATCTATCCTCCCGAACTGGGTTGTGCCGATGATCTTCGGTCAGGCCTGCACGGTACACCGATTGACGGAACCACGCTGCTCCATCTGGCGATTGATTTTGACGAAAGAGAGATCTTCGACTGGTTATTGGAGCAGGGAGCAGATGTAAATGCCGCAGCTATTGTAGACAACGAAGGTTTTGGCGGACATACACCGCTGTTCAATGCCATCGTAAGCGATGCTTATGTAAACGGCAGGCAGCGGGATGCTTACATGGTGCGCCGTTTATTGGATCTTGGGGCCGATATTCACATCAGGGTAAACCTGAGAAAGTATCTCGATTGGCGCGAAGAACCGGGCTGGCATATTGCAAGGAATGTAACGCCGCTGGAATGGGCAGCCGGTTTTCCGGAAAGAGGTTGG
>CAYYZJ010000806.1:0-5953 GCA_964475615.1 uncultured Flavitalea sp.
GAATATTGAGTGTTGAGTGTTGAATATTTCCATTTCTGTAAACCCTTAATATTTCTGTAACCCATTAATAAAACCATGTATGCCTCATCAAGACTGGCCTTTGTGGGAAGTATTCATCCGCAGCAGGCAGGGCCTCGATCATAAACACGCCGGCAGCCTTCATGCGGCCGACGCGCAGATGGCTATAGAAAACGCACGCGATGTATATACCCGCCGCATGGAAGGAGTAAGCATCTGGGTGGTGGAAAGCCGGTATATCCATGCTTCCAATCCCGATGAAGCGCCATCCCTCTATGACCCGGCCAATGATAAAGTGTACCGCCATCCCACTTTCTATCATCTTCCCGATGAACTGAAAAATATATAATCGCGGCCATGCATGTCAAAACAGATTATATTCTTCAGCTTGCCGACAGCGCCCTGATCCTCGGCCACCGCAACAGCGAATGGACAGGCCATGGCCCCATCCTGGAACAGGATATTGCCATCAGCAATATCGCCCTCGACCTTATCGGCCAGGCAAGGAATTTTTACCAGTATGCCGCCGGTCTAATCAATGGCCCAGGCCCGCAAACCGCAACAGAAGACACCCTTGCCTATCTGCGCGATACACTCGATTATAAAAACTGCCTGCTCACCGAGCAACCCAATGGCGACTGGGCCAAAACCATCCTGCGCCAGTTCTTCTTCAGCGCCTACCAGTTTTATCTCTACGAGCAATTGCAGCAAAGCCGCGATAAAACGATCGCCGCCATCAGCGAAAAAGCATTCAAGGAAGTCAGCTATCACCTGCGCTGGAGCAGCGAATGGGTGATCCGGCTTGGAGACGGCACCGAAGAAAGCCACCGGCGCATGCTGAAAGCGATTGACGATCTCTGGAAGTTTACGGGAGAATTGTTTATACCGGCACAATATGAACTGCAGGCAGCAAAGCAAGGTATATGCATTGACGTTGCCCTGCTGGCCCCCGCCTGGCGAAAAAAAACAGATGAAATATTTGAAGAGGCCGGCCTTCCTTTACCCGATAATAAAACTGCACCGGCAACAGGAGGCAAGGAAGGAAGGCATACCGAGCACCTGGGTTATATTCTTGCAGAAATGCAGTTCCTGCAAAGAGCTTATCCGAATGCAGAATGGTGAATCATGAATGAAATACAAAAAATATGGTCATTACTGGAAGAGATCAATGATCCCGAAGTGCCGGTACTGTCGATCGTAGATCTCGGCATCGTAAGAGAAGTGAACATCGATGCCGGCGGGCCGGAAATCATCATCACCCCTACTTACAGCGGATGCCCGGCCATGGATCTGATCAAAATGAACATTAACGCAAGCCTGCTGCAGCATGGCTACAACAATTTCAAAATAAGCATTGCGCTTTCACCGGCCTGGACTACCGACTGGATGACCGAAAAAGGAAAAGAAAAACTGAAAGCTTTCGGCGTCGCCCCTCCATTGCACAAACAGCAGGTATGCCATCCCGAACTGTTCCAGGAAGAAGAAGCCGTGCCATGCCCGCTCTGCAATTCCTATAATACCAGACTGATCAGCCGCTTCGGCTCCACTCCCTGCAAAGCGCTCTATCGATGCAATGACTGCCATGAACCTTTCGATTATTTCAAATGCCATTAGCCGATAAATCGTAAATTGTACGAACAATCATAAACCCTCGCGATGTCTTCTGTATTGCTCGAAGTAAAGGACGCCATTGGGATCATTACGCTTAACCGCCCGGAAAAACTCAATGCTTTCAACCGTGAGATGTGCCTGCTGCTTCAACAAACGCTGGATGAATGCGCCGGCAACAAAAATATCAGGGCCGTGTATCTAACGGGAATGGGTACCGCTTTTTCTGCAGGCCAAGACCTTGCCGAGCTGGTCATGAAAGATGCTCCCGGCTTGGACCGCATCCTTTCCGAACATTATAATCCCATCGTCAAAAGGATACGCCAGATTGAAAAGCCGGTGATCGCTGCCGTAAATGGAGTTGCAGCAGGTGCAGGCGCCAATATTGCCCTCTGCTGCGATATTGTGCTGGCCGCACAGTCCGCATCATTCATCCAGGCATTTTCAAAGATCGGGTTGATACCGGACAGCGGAGGAACTTTTTTTCTTCCCCGGCTGATCGGCTGGCAAAAAGCAAGCGCCCTGATGATGCTTGGCGAAAAACTGGGTGCAGCAGAAGCCTGCGAAATGGGAATGATCTATAAAGTATTTCCCGATGAAGCGCTCGCATCCGAATCGCTGAAGCTTGCGGCAATCATGGCTAAAATGCCTACCCGGGGACTGGCCTATACCAAACAGGCACTGAACGCTTCTTTCAGCCATTCCCTGGAGCAGCAACTGGCGCTGGAAGATAAACTGCAAACGGCGGCAGGGCATACACAGGATTATGCAGAAGGCGTACAGGCTTTCCTGGAAAAACGCCGGCCCGAATTCAAAGGTGAATAAAACAATTTCCAATGAACGATGAGCCATCCAAAGCAAGTGCGATCATCAACGCCATGATGAAAAAAGATTATTTCAGCCAGTGGCTGGGCATCGAGCGATTGGAAGAAAGTGAAGGGTATTGCAAGCTCAGAATGAAGATCAGAACGGAAATGTGCAACGGATTTGAAATAGCTCATGGAGGAATTGCCTATTCGCTGGCCGACAGTGCGCTGGCCTTTGCTTCGAATAGCCATGGCCGTCAGGCCCTATCGCTGGAAACATCCATCTCGCATATCAGGCCGTTGAAACCCGGAGATGTGATCATCGCTACTGCCATCGAAAAAAATCTCAGCAACCGGATCGGCATCTACGAAATCAGGATTGAAAAAGAAAACGGACAACTTGCCGCCTTGTTCAAAGGCATCGTTTTTATCAAATCGTAATATTATCCGTTTGCAGCTTGCGTGTTATGTTGTTCAGCATTGACCTTGAAGGGCAAAATCGGTGTCTTGGCATCGCGGAGCCTGGATTCAAGCGCCACAAATTCCTTTTCCATTTCAAGAATCTGGGCATGGTTGCTCACCATTTCTCTCCTCAATTCACTGATCTTTAACTGCTTTTTCTTGAGCTGTCCTCCTCTAAGAACAAAACCGATGAATCCTGATATCAGAATGACGAGGATCAGGGTAAGCAGGCTCATGGGTATCTCAATATTAGGCATAAGGTAGGGTTTGGGTTTATATTGGTTAACGAAATTTTTAGGTTATAATTATCTCAAGATGTCTTATTAACAAATCATCTAAGGGTTTCTTCCAAACGGGCCAGCTTGCCATCTTTATTAAATCCTTCTATTACTACCCTCAGTTTATTGCTGATATCATTGTTATAAAACACCAGTTTCATGCTTTTATGGTTTTTATCGAGCACCACCCGCGGATTCCAGTAAATCGTAGAGCGGTAATCTGCCGTCTGGTCATCCATGGCAACGGCATACTGCGGCGCATAAAATTCACGGGCCGTTGTATATCCTGCCGCAACGGCAAAGCCGGTTTTATTGTTGATGATATTGTCCCGATCCACCGCCAACCTGGTTGTAATGGCCAGCGAAGGAAGATCATTCGGCGAAGCTTTCTGCAAAAACTTCATGAACAGGATATCGCGCATATTAACCTGTTTCAGGTCATCCATGCTTACGGAAGCGCCATCGAGTATCAGGTTGATATTGGCTTTTGAAGCCGGAGCCGCATCAGGCTTGTTTGCAGAAAACGATGCATAAAGATGTTCTGCATTTTTCGGAGCAGATGAATAAGGGAATTTGTATCCCGGAAAATTAAACTCCAGGTAATGAGCCGCTGTTTCGATAATCCCTTTTGCAGAATCGGTTTTCTTTGGACTGAACACATAATTCAATCCGGGAGTAAGTCTTGAATAATCCCTGAATTCGGTCAGTGCACCGTTCAATTCTTTTTCCAGGATAACATCGGGAACCCTGATCCATCCGAATCCGGGATTAACCGCAGCCACGAGGGAATCGGCAGGCAATAAGCTGGTTTGAAAATTAACGGTCGATCCCGCATTAAGCTTATTGCTGTGATTGAGCCGGTACACGATCTGTACCGAATCATAAAAGAACATGCCTTTTTGCAAAAAGCTTCCATCGCCATTCACCGGCAATGAAACCACATATTTTTTACCGTCCCTGCTCATCAGCAGCAAGGCAATGGAATCGCCATTTTCAAAAGGAGCGCCGGCCGAAACGATCTGCCCTTTAAGATTGAGATAGTCGGTCTCCGGCTGATATTTGAGAACAGGCAGCTTGCCTGCAAGCGCTTCTTCCCATTTAAACCTTCTCCATCCATGCGTAAGCATGAGCAGGTCGAGGTGAAAGCGGATGCTGTCGGCATTGCCCGATAAATAATAAGAGGGATTGATGATGTTCCCTTTCAAATCGCCGCTGAGCAAAAAATCGGTTATGATATGATTGCTGCTGTCGTATCCGAGCCCGCCATCCGTAACCGATATGGAAAGATTGGTTTCCAGGCTGTCGGGAATTTCTATCGATATTTCATTCCTGCCTCTTTTGCCAAGGTTTACCTGTTCGTTCCTGACCTGCGGTATCAGCTCATACTGATGATTATTTACAAAAACAACCCGCTCCGCAAAAGGCGTCATATTCGCGTCCAGAAGCGTGAGCTGCATGATGCCGGTGCTCAACCCGCCGGTAGGTATGGTTCCTTCAGCAAGCGCGTTAGCGCCAAGACTGACGGATGATTTCCATACCAGTTGCTGATGGCAGGTAGCCATCAGGGTGAGTGATTTAAAATTATCCGGGCAGTCTGCCGTTCTTTCTACCTGGTAATGGATCCCGTTATTAGAAACCACCATACGCATCAGCGCTCCTGTTGATTTTGTCTCCGGTAAGGAGGTACTATGCAATTCTCCCGATTCATCTTTCCAGAAAGCCGTATATTTTTCATTGGCAGCCGGACGGATCCTGAGCAAGCCCATACCATTGTGTACGCTGGCAAAAGAATCAACGATCTCATTATTGCTGTTCTTCACGATCCCTTTTACATTCAGCGGCATGCCATGCTGATCCGTTGCTTCAAAGGCAAGCGATGAACGCAGTCCGGTTACCAGATCGCCGCCTTCAGGGAAAAAACGGATCTGCACGAGCTGCTTTTCGGCATGCTGGTCATTGCCTTTCCATGGAGTGAGCACGGGAATATCCTTGTTATACAGGAAAGCATTGTCGAAATTGAGCATCCATTGCGTATAGGCTTTAACGTGAACGGCGCCGTATTCAAAATCGGCAGGTATCACAAACGAAGCAGCGGCCGTTCCCGAAACCAGGGGAGCAGTTCCGTGCAGGAGCAGATTGCCGTTGGCATCCGTCCAATCGAAATAAATATTTTTACTGAGGTCTGAAGGCTTTGAACCGAGGAGCACATAAGCTTTTGCCCAGATGGTTTCGCCGGGCAGGTAAATATCCTTGTCGAAATGAATATGCACTTTTTCCTGCTCGTATTGGGAAGAATAGGTTTTCAGGATGGTATCTATAGACTGTGCTTCGGCAAAGCTGGTTATTAGGGTAAAGCAGAGGATGTAAATGAAGCGTAAATGCGTTTTCATAGCTCAAGGGTTGGGATTAAGGTTCCTTTTTAATCGGCAAAGGGACAGTTTGAACTGACCCTTTACACCATTTTATTCCTCATTTTAAAACATCAACCATTTATGACCCGTGATTGGGAAAGATATTTTTTCGTTGGATGATAAATGAACAGGCAACTTCCGTTCTTGATGGTCTTGATGATCTTGGGACTGATCTGTGTAGGCATGGCGGCACAACCCAGGCTTCTTCCCATCTCGCCATTGGCCTCCAGGTATTCAGGGCTCATATAATCCGATCCGTGCAGCACGATATTGCGTTTGGCGGCCATATCATTATATCCTTTTTCCAATCCATTGATCCTTAAAGAAAGTCCGTTCCTTCCGAAATAGGTTTTGCTGGTTACATAAAAGC
>CAYYZJ010000807.1:0-2876 GCA_964475615.1 uncultured Flavitalea sp.
GAGGCCTGCCATGAAATTTGCCATGCTCACCGTATCGTATTCCGGATTGTTTTATGCAGGGAAATCATTGTCGCTCGAACAGCAGATCCATAAAGCCAGATCGCTAGGGTTCGATGGACTATCGATTGAAGCCAAAAGGCCGGTCGCCTCGCCGCTCGATCTGAGTAAAGCCGACCGCCTGCGTATCAGGGAGCTGGCAGCTTCGGAGGGAATAACGCTCTGCGCGGTGGAAAGCATGTCGAATTTTGCAGGCAGGTGCATGGAAGACCGCGAGAACAACCTGGCCATGATGCACTATGTGCTCGACCTGGCCCGTGACCTGGATATCGACCTGGTAAAAATATTTGCAGCCTGGCCGGGCATTATCGATGATGAGGAAGCGCTTGCTTCCTATGCTCCTTATGACCGCCCTTCTTATTTTAAATACCTGACCGCTGCCGACCTGCGCGTATGGAACCGTGCAGTAAAAGGCATCCGCGAAATAGCCGACAAAGCTGCCGATATGGGCATCACGCTTGCCCTGCAGAATCATGCGCCGGTGATCAGGCCGGGCTATGAAGATGTATTGGCAATGATGGAAGAGATAGACCGGAGCAATGTAAAGCTCTGTCTCGATGTTCCGCTGTTCTATGACAGGCAGCGCGATGATTATGTTCGTGAAGCGGTAGACAAATGCGGCGGGCATACCGTGCTTTCTCATTTCGGCGCCTGGAACTTTTCGCAGAACAGCACCGGCGATATTATTCAGGATCCGGCGCCGGGCTTTGGCGGGCAGATCAATTACAAAACTTTTTTAACTGCACTGAAGCAGGCCGGATATGCAGGATGGCTGGTTGCTGAATATTGCCTGCCGGTGATAAGAAACCATCAGCCGGCCGGGATAGAGGAAGTGGACAAGGCCATGCTGATGTCGCTGCAGTATATAAAAAGCCTGCTGAAGACAGCCGAACCCGCTCTGATTTAGATTTAAGATGTAATATTTATTTCGATATTAAATCTTACATCTTAAATATTCAATAAATAAATGCCATCAAATAAAGAGATCCGCAAAGTCATCATTGCCTCCTCATTGGGAACCCTCATCGAGTGGTATGATTTTTATATTTTCGGAAGTCTGGCTACCGTTATTGCCGGCCAGTTCTTTCCCAAGGCCGACCCGGTAGCAGCCCTGCTTTCTACCCTGGCCACTTTTGCAGCAGGATTTATTGTAAGGCCTTTCGGCGCATTGGTATTCGGCCGGCTTGGCGACCTCATCGGGCGTAAATACACGTTCCTGCTAACGCTCATCATCATGGGCAGTTCCACATTTGCCATCGGACTGGTGCCCGGTTATGAACGTATCGGCTTTGCCGCTCCGCTGCTGGTGCTGCTGCTGCGGCTGCTGCAGGGACTTGCGCTTGGCGGCGAATACGGAGGAGCAGCCACCTATGTGGCCGAACATGCCCCTCATGGCCGGAGAGGATATTATACTTCCTGGATACAGACCACGGCTACACTTGGGCTTTTTGTTTCGCTGGGAGTGATCCTGCTCACGCGCCACCTGCTCGATCCCGATCAGTCGAGGTCTGTAGAAAAATTCAATGACTGGGGATGGAGAATTCCTTTTCTGGTTTCCATTGTGCTGGTGATCGTGTCTGTTTACATCCGGCTCAGGATGAAAGAATCGCCTTTGTTCTCAAAATTGAAGACCGAGGGGCGCACTTCCGTTAATCCGCTCAAAGAAAGTTTCACGCATAAGATCAATCTGAAAATGGTATTGCTGGCCTTGTTCGGTGCAACGATGGGCCAGGGCGTGGTCTGGTATACCGGCCAGTTCTATGCGCAATCTTTTATTGAAAATGTTTGCAAGGTCGATTTCGACCAATCGAGAACCATCCTGATCTTGGCCATCCTGCTGGCAACGCCTTTTTTCATTGTGTTCGGAGGATGGAGCGACCGGGTGGGCCGTAAATGGATCATGATCGGAGGGATGTTCCTGGCTGTTATCACCTATCCTTTTTTATTCAGTCAATTATTGAAGATTGCCAGCATCGAAGGCAAGACCGAGGTCACGGCAAAAAAAGAGCTCAGCACCAAGATCGCCGTCATCCCATCTAGCACGAGGCTGCTCAGAACCATGATCAGCAGTTCTTTTTATGATGACGGAACCATTCTCAGGCAAACAAAAAAAGATACCGTGTATGCCGGGGATACAGGATCTTTTAAGCTGCGTACAGAATCCGGCAGCAAGCCCGATATCAAAACAACCATAACCCTGGGCAATGGCGGTTACTGGAAGATGGTGATCATCGTATTCATCATGATCCTCTATGTGACCATGGTGTACGGGCCTATTGCCGCTTTCCTGGTCGAATTATTCCCGACCAGGATAAGGTATACTTCCATGTCGCTGCCTTATCATATCGGCAATGGGGTTTTCGGCGGGCTGACCCCTTTTATCGCCACCCTGCTCAGCACAATTTATACCAATAACAAACTGGCCGGACTAAGCTATCCCATCATCATTGCTGCATTATGCATGATCATCGGGGCGCTGTATATAGGCAAAACCGGCCAGGATTTAAAAGAATAAAAAATGAATGCAATCAGAAAAGCTGCCGGACTGATCTGGATTCTACTTGGGCCCATTGCCCTGTATTATCTCATCCAGACTGCTGCCGACGAGATCGCCAGAAAACCGGGCGTCGACACCAAGATACAGTGGGCTGTATTCATCGGCGTATCCATTCCCATTGCCATCGGGCTGATGATATTCGGGTATTATGCCTGGAAAGAAGAATACAGGAATTAATGTGCGGATGTGCGAATGGCGAATGTGGGGATTAGTGGACCGCGCGAGTTTGTTGTGGTCGTCAAATAAAAGAAATCTCAGATTT
>CAYYZJ010000808.1:0-3635 GCA_964475615.1 uncultured Flavitalea sp.
TAGACCGGGTTAAGGATAATGCCAGGCAATTTAAAACTTCATTTAAAAATGAACTGCACCGGGTAATTTTTCATGGCGCGCTTCATTTATGCGGATATAAGGATAAAACCAAAGAGCAAATCAGAATCATGAGGAAAATGGAAGATAAATATCTGAATCGCTATTTTAATGTTCCACGAGCAACAGTTTCTTAAAGAAACATGAAAAGATCAACTTCCATATTTCTTCAAAAACTCTTTTTCTTGTACTATTTGTTCAAGGCTCATTCCCTTATTAAGGTTCTCGAATTCGTATGAGCCAAAAGAAGATGAGGTTTTCAGGAATAAAGCATTGTCTACAATAAATTTTTCCAATGGCCTGCTGTCTTCAATCCGGGCAGTTTCGATTTTCTCAATTTTGTCGATCATTTGCCGGCAGATATGGTATTGGGTCTTTTTATATAGATCTTGAAAATAAGCCTTGGCCGATAACACATCAATCCTGCCTCTCTTGCTTTTATCCGATTGAAGCTTTTCAACCTGTATATTGATAAAATTCCAGCATAGCCTTAACTCTTCCTCCCTTTTAAAATCAAAACAGGCCACCGGTACAATATGGTCGAATTGCCAGGTTTTTGAGAAATTATCCCAGTTCATATCTTCATCGAACTGGATTTCTATCCATTTTCTGAAGTTTTTGATATCCAGGGCAAAATAGGGAGCATAAAAAGAGCAGATATTCCGGTTAACCACATATCTCCTCAATGCGATCTGCCATTTGCGTTTTTCCCGGAACTCCAATAAGGAATCGGTGATCTCGGTCCGGGCAGTCCATTTCTTTCGTTTCATAAAACAAATCTAACAATGTTTCCTAGAGAAACTGTGTTTCGTGGAACATTTTAATTTTATTCCGGCTACCTGCATTAATTGTAATTTTGCGCCGCCATGTTCCCTGAGTATGATATTATCGTTGTAGGCGCCGGCCATGCCGGTTGTGAAGCAGCCGCATCAGCAGCCAACCTGGGCTCGAAAGTGCTTTTGATCACTATGAACATGCAGACCATTGCCCAGATGAGCTGTAACCCGGCCATGGGAGGTATTGCCAAAGGCCAGATTGTAAGAGAAATAGATGCTTTGGGCGGATATTCCGGAATTGTGAGCGACCTAAGCATGATCCAGTTCAGAATGCTTAACCGATCCAAAGGGCCGGCCATGTGGAGTCCCAGGGCACAAAACGACCGGATGCTCTTTGCTGCCAAATGGAGGGAATTGCTGGAAAAAACCCCGAATGTGGATTTTTACCAGGATATGGTTAGATCGCTCCTTATTAAAGGGGGAAAAGCTTCGGGAGTGGTGACTGCACTCGGTCATGAAATAAAAGCCAAGGCAGTTGTGGTTACCAGCGGTACTTTCCTTAATGGCATTATCCATATCGGAGAAAAAAAATTCGGGGGAGGAAGAGTGGCTGAAAAGGCAGCCACCGGAATAACTGAACAGTTGCAGGAATTGGGATTTGAGAGCGACCGCCTTAAAACCGGAACTCCTCCGCGTGTGGATGGGCGCAGCCTGGATTATAGTAAAATGGAAGAACAAAAAGGCGATGAAGAAATAACCGGATTTTCTTTCACAGATACCAAAAAGCCCGATACGCAAAGAAGCTGCTGGATCACCTATACCAATTCCACCGTTCATGATATTCTTAAAACAGGCTTCGACCGCAGCCCCATGTTTACCGGGCGGATTGAAGGAATTGGCCCCCGTTACTGTCCAAGTATCGAAGACAAGATAAACCGGTTTGCCGAAAGAGACCGCCACCAGCTTTTTATAGAACCGGAAGGATGGAATACGGTAGAAATATATGTCAACGGGTTTTCAACGTCACTTCCTGAAGAAGTGCAGTACGAAGCAATTCGTAATGTTCCTGGGTTTGAATCCGTCCGCATTTTCCGTCCGGGCTATGCTATAGAGTATGATTATTTTCCACCAACTCAACTGAAATATTCCCTCGAGACTAAACTCATCGACAACCTATTCTTCGCAGGGCAGATCAACGGAACCACCGGCTATGAAGAAGCAGCCTGCCAGGGATTGATGGCCGGCATCAATGCCCATCAGAAGATCAGGGAGCTTGATCCTTTTATTCTTAAACGCAGCGAGGCCTATATCGGGGTACTGATAGATGACCTCATCAGCAAGGGAACGGAAGAGCCTTACCGCATGTTCACCTCCAGGGCTGAATTCAGAACCTTATTGCGGCAGGATAATGCCGACCTCAGGCTAACCCCTGCCGGCTACCATCTTGGGCTGGCTTCGCCCGAAAGGATGGATAAAGTGATTGCAAAAAAGAAAGCCGTGGAAGAAATCAAATCCCTGCTCAACACCTGTGCAATTGAGCCGGCTGCGGCAGAAAGCTATCTGCTGTCGAAGCATTCTTCACCACTTATTCAAAAGCAAAAAGCAGCCCAACTGCTATTGCGCCCGGACCTTGATCTGTATTCCATGTCCCAGGCCATTCCTGATCTCAAGGAAAAATTGAATCCTTATTCCAGGGAAATGCTGGAGCAGGCCGAGATACAGTTGAAATATGAAACCTATATCAGGAAAGAAAAGGAGCTCGTAGAGCGCATGTCCCAGCTCGAAGATTTATTGATCCCCGATAGTTTTAATTATGACCGCGTGGCTGCCCTTTCCACAGAAGCTTTACAGAAATTCAAGCGCATCAGGCCGAGAACACTGGGCCAGGCCAGCAGGATCAGCGGAGTGAATCCCAGCGATATCCAAATACTGATGGTATACATGGGCAGATGATCACAATCCGTAACGGGCGCTTATTTCGAGCATCCGGTCAATCGGCTTTCTGGCTGCCTTCAGCAGGGATCCTTCCATAAGGATCTCAGGCTGCTCATATTCCATGCACAGGTATAGCTTTTCCAGCGTATTCAATTTCATGTGGGGACAATCATTGCAGGCGCAACTATTGTCGGGAGGCGCCGGAATAAACGTTTTATCAGGAGAAGACAATTGCATCTGATGCAGTATGCCTGTTTCTGTTGCTACAATATATTCTTTGCCATCATCCTTTTGTGTAAACTTCAACAAACCCGTTGTGGAACCAATGAAGTCAGCTATCCGCAGGATCGGCTCTTCACATTCAGGATGTGCGATCAGCTTGGCGTTGGGATGACGCACTTTCAGCCTGGTGATCTTTTCCAGGCTGAAAATTTCATGAACCATGCAGGCCCCGTTCCAGAGCACCATATCGCGACCGGTCTTCTTTTTCAAATAAGCGCCGAGGTTTTTATCGGGAGCGAAAATGATCTTCTGATCTGCCGGCACACTCTCTATGATCTTTTGGGCGTTGGAAGAAGTGCAGATGATATCGCTCAGCGCCTTGATCTCTGCAGAGCAATTGATGTAGGAAATAACGATATGATCGGGATATTTTTCCTTGAATGCTTTAAAAAGCGGGGCAGGAGCCGAATCGGCCAATGAACAACCTGCTTTCAGATCAGGAAGCAATACTTTCTTATCAGGGTTCAGGATCTTTGCTGTTTCGGCCATGAAATGCACACCGGCAAATACAATGAGATCGGCTTTTGTCCTGGCTGCTTCCTGCGCAAGCCCCAGGCTGTCGCCAATGAAATCAGCCACATCCTG
>CAYYZJ010000809.1:0-1983 GCA_964475615.1 uncultured Flavitalea sp.
GTTTGGTATAATCAATCGCTCAAAACAGATAAGCAGAACAGCCTGAAGCTTAATTACCGCAACGTGCAGTACGGCGGATCGATCGCATACAACAGCGTGGCCGCCATGTTCGATATGCCCCTGCTTTCAAAAACAGCAAAAGAAAAACCCAATTCAGGGTATTTCAGCATCAGCGCCGGGGCTGCTTCCGATAAATCGAACCAGGGCATCCTGAACAATACGCTCGGGCTGCTGGGCATATCTTACGCCGTGCCCATCAATCAAAATGAAACCTATATCGCGCTCGGGTTCCAGGGCGCTTATTATAAAAGCCAGCTTAACCTTACGGGAGTATCCGTTGCGTTCGGCGACCAGTACAACAGCTATGGCCCCATGGAAGGAGTGCCCAGCAGCGATCAACTGGCTGCGGGCTGGTCTTACAGCCATTTCAATGTCAATGCCGGCGTTTCGATATTCAGCAATGCGCGGTACAACAAATGGTATTTCGGCGGATCGGTGATGCAGGTGAACAAGCCTTATGCATACAAGGTGAAAGCAGATTCGACAAGGTTGAAGCCGGGCATCGGCATCCAGGGCGGATACCGCTTTATATCGAAGAATGACGATGAAGTGGCTTTCTATATGTCCATGGGATGGCAGGGCCCTGCATACCGTCATTATTTCGATTTCTGTTATTTGAAAGCGATCCCGGGCATTCCGGGAAAGGCGGCTGTGGGACTGGGTTTGGGCTATCGCTACGACGATGCCATCATCCCCAATCTCGAATTGCGATATCAAAAACTAATACTGGGAATATTATATGACGTAAACATATCGGGCATCAGTGCGGCCGGCATTTCACGAAACGGCCTGGAGCTGGCGCTGCGAATGGATTTTTAAAAATGTCAACTATGAAACTCAAGCTCCTTATGCGGATAGCCATAACCGTAAGTAAGAAACTCCTCTGCCTGGGCAGCGGCATCTTGCTCGGCATGCATTTTCTTGCGGCACAGGATACCGTCAGGCAAATGAAAGATACCAATATCCTGATCCAGGTATCGCAGGATACTACTATCCAGGTGCATACCCTGGCCGATGATATTGCCAGGCAGGATCAGCCCAAGCAGGATCCCCCCAAGGCGGAAGCCCCTGCTCCGGTGCAGGATTCCCTGCAGCCCGAACGGGAGCCTGCCAGGAGATCCCTGGATACGCGCTGGTTCATTGCTCCCCTCACCAAATTCCAGTTCCAGGATTTTGCATTCCTGGAAAAGAACCGCAAAGGCTACCTGAGCGATGCCAACACGCTTCCTTTTTTCAACAGGGGCAATGCTTCTTTTGCCGCATCCGTATATAAAAACATCACCAACAGGTTTTCTGCCAGCGCAGATATCGGGCTGAGCTTCGGCCATGTTACCAACGATGATGTGCTCATCAGCCAAACCAAATCCAGGACATACAACCTGCTCAATGCAACGGTTTACTATCACCTGCTGAGCCCGTCCTATCGCCTGCAGCCCTTTGTTTTCGTGGGCATCAACGACGTTATCAATGATGCATCTTATGCGGCAGTGCCGATGGGTGTTGGAGCCAAGTTCAATTCGAGAAAGATCATGGCCCTGGCTGAGATCGCTTACGGCTATGGCATCAGTAAAAATATTGCCAATACCACCATGTATTCGGTAGGCGTATATATTCCCATCAAAAACAAAAAGCAAAGGAAAGAGGAAGCGCAGGATAACACGCCCTACAACAGGCCCGGAAAAAATAAGAATGATTCTACCAGGAACGGAACCATCGTGAACAATTTTTATATCACCATCAAGATGGATTCCCTGCTGAACAGCAGAAAGGGCAATGGCGATGGCGACGGCAATAATAACAACAACAATAATAATCGCGGCGCCAAGGACAGTCCGTATGATTATGCTTCCTCAACCAATGGAACCAGTGGAGGGGACAATTCATCCAATCCGAATGATTTTACGGTCAATGAGTATAGGATCG
>CAYYZJ010000810.1:0-7997 GCA_964475615.1 uncultured Flavitalea sp.
CGTCGAAACAATTTCCGAAGTCCATGGTGATGGGTGCGGAACTGTGCAGGAACATGCCATGGCCCTGGCTGCTGATGAAAAAAGGAATGGGCTTGTACATCTGGGCAGTGGCCGCACTTTGCGTATCGGTGCTGAACAGCACGAGCTTTTGTCCGCGCTTGTTTAATGCAGTAAAGGATTCTCCGCATCCGCAGATCTTTTCGCCGGGCTGAAGGGAAAAGCTGGCCGCAATGCTTCTCGAATAATCGGAGCTGCGCTGGGCGAACAGAAAAGGAATGGTTTTAGGATGAGGAATGGCCAGCGCTTCGGCCCCGAGCGTGCTGGTCAGCAGTTCGCCGTAAGCATTGTAGATGCTGAGCTTCCAGGATTGGCGGTCAACGACAAGGGAGCCATGCTCGCTTTGATATCTTGTTTCATTACCGTTACTGCCGACGCGCTTCCAGGATTTGCCGCAAACCGGTTTGCCATTGAGCATGAGGGAATCATCATCATTGCCGAAATCCGAAACGCTTTCGGCAGTGCTCATGCGCAGCCTGATGGTTCGGGAATTGACAAAAGATAATGCAAAGCGGCATTGCGGGGGCGCCAGGGAATCTTTCCAGAATATCTCCGGCTTGTCGAAAGCCTTGAGATGGCGCCCCGATTTATTGAATGCAGAATCGGTTACCCATCGGTGATAGTTCCACTGTACCAGTCCTTCTGCTTTATCTTCATCAAAACCAACAACAGGGCCTGCAACATAATATTCGTTTTCGGGCCGGAAAAAATCTTCACTGATATCTATGGGCTGATTAAGCGCTTGCATATTAAGAAGGTGTAAGGTGAAAGGCGGAAGGGCAAGGCGCAGGATAAAAGGCTGGAAGCTCTGCCTCAGGCCTTCTACCCTGCACCTTATACCTTCTCACCTGATTTGCCAGACGCTGATGCTGTATGGCGATAAGCTTACAGATAAATTATTGTTTGAAACAGTTGCCTTTTCTTTACCGTATAATGAGCGGATGCCTGCCGGTTTTATTTTGTTCGATGAAAAGTCGATAGTGGTTTGCTGTGAAGCGTTGGAAAGATTGATCACTACAGCCACTGACTTGTTGCCCGCATAACGGAGAAAAGAAAAAACATAATTGTTATCATTGGGCAATGTCTGGTATTTACCGGTGGCCAGCGCTGCATTCGACTGGCGTACGCCGATGATCGCTTTATAGAAATTCCATAAAGAGTTCGGATCGTTTTTTTCCTCTTCAAGCGAAATGCCGTCATTGGGTTTGAGATTGGTGCTGTCCCACCAGGGGCCTGTATTCCTGTACCAGAGCGCCATTCCGGGGCCGCTGTCCGATTTGTACCATTCAAACGCTTCGCGCTGCGGAATATCGTTGGCATCGGTGGCCCCGAATTTATTGAACCCTCCGCTGCCGTACATGCCCAGCTCCTGTCCGTAATAAATGGATGGTATGCCGCCGAGCAGCAGGTTCAGGGCCGCGCCGATCCTCAGTTTTGCCGGATCATGATTCACGGCGCTGGCAAAACGTTGCATGTCGTGGTTCTCGATGAATACCACCTGCTGCCTGCCTTCGGGCATCATGCCCAGCGTGGTATCGGCCATGGCCGCCAGCTTGTTCTTATCGAAAGAAGCAATGGCCTGCTGCAGGCGGAAAGCAAATACGCGGTCAACATGGGCTTTGTCGAAATATTCGGTGCCGAATGAGCCCCAGTTGGCCTGCTCGGCAACGATCATCAGTTTCGGGTTCACTGCTTTTAAGCGGCTGATCAAAGGCGACCAGAATTTGTTGAACAGTCCGGTGAACTTTCCTTTCCAGTCGAGATCATCCATGGCATGATCGAGGCGGAATCCATCTACCCCATCGTCGAATTTGCCGTTTCCGTCGGGATCCATGAAATGCCTGAACAGGCCGTAATTATAATCCAGCACCTGCGGGTTCTGGAGATTGACGGTCGTTATCTTCCGTACTGTTCCATCATAGCCTTTCAGCTCGGTGAGACCGAATATGATGGATTCCGGCTTGCGGTTGAGTGAATCGTTGTATACGATATACCTGCTGTATTTCGATTGAGGGTTACCGTAAGAATCCCTGTACCAGATATGGTCTTCGGTAACATACTGGGTTTCCATATCGAGATAGATCTTCATGCCGCGCTGGTGGACGGCTTTAACGAGCGCCAGCCAGTCGGACTGCGTTCCATATCGCGGATCTATCTTCTCGAAATTGCCCGAGAAATAATTGTGATAATACACCGATTCGCAAACCGGGACGAGCAGCACGGCAGTAACGCCCAGTTGCTGCAGGTAATCCAGTTTAAGCCGGAGCCCGTTCAGGTCGCCATGCAAGTCGCCATTGCTGTCGAAAAAGCTTCTTTGAAATACATGATAGATGATCTCTCCTTTAGTATTTGCCGGCGGCTGGGCCTGTGCTAATGATAATTGCAGGAGTGCCAGGAACAGCCATCCTGAACATTGCTTGAACATATCGTTAGGTTTTCGGTGTATAAAAATGGGGGTAATTCCGGTAGCAGTATTCTACCCGGTTTGCCATTTAATACACTATATTTACCATAGCAATTTTATTATGAAGCCTTCCTTCGAGCATGTGCTGATAGCGGCCGGTTCTTCCATCAAGGTCAGAACCTATACGCGTAAAAAACTGAATGTGCCCCTGCATTATCATCCCGAGCACGAGATCGTGTTTATCGTGAACGGCAACGGCAGGCTGATGGTGTCGGATGCAATGACCACGTTTAATGACGGCGACCTCATTTTTATCGGCGGCAGCGTTCCGCATTTATTCATCGATGACGATCAGAATGGAAAGATACGCAACGCAGGGTTCAGGGTCGTGGTCATCCAGTTCAAGCAAAACCTGTTTGAGCAGGTTAAGGATCTGCCGGAATTCTATCGCACCCGGCAACTGCTTTCCAAGATCCGTCATGGCGTTAAAGTAAAAGGCGACGGTGCGCTGGATAAGCTCATTGCCGCGATCAATCATGTGCAGGGCATAGAGAAGTTCAACAAGCTGAGCTGCCTGCTGGATGCGATCGTTAAAAAAGGCGGGTACCAGTTGATCGCCTGCCCGGTGGAAAGCAATGCCAGCGGGCATTCCATGCAAAGGATCGAATCGGTCTATGCTTATCTCAGAAAAAATTATGCGGAAGATATCAGCGTGGAGCAGGCGGCGAAAGCAGTACATCTCGGAAAGACTTCTTTCTGCAGGTTCCTGAAAAAAGAAACCGGCAAAACTTTCAGCGAGCACCTCAATGAAATTCGGATCGACTTTGCCTGCCGTTTGCTGCGCGAAACCGATCATACCATTTTACAGATCGGATATGAGGTCGGGTTCAATAATCTCTCTTATTTCTACAGGCAGTTCAATAAGCTGAAAGGCTTGTCGCCGCTGGAGTACAGGCAGCAATACCTGGCGCATTCCTGAAGGCGTTATTTAGCCGTTTTAAGATAAGCGAATATGGCTTTCAGCTCCTGATCGGTCATTGCGCTGTGATCCTTCCGGGCCATGCCGTTTGTTTCGGCAGGTCTGCTTTCGCGCATGCTGTTGATGAATTGATCTTCTTTCAGCAATAAAGCGCTGTCTGTAGTTGAGGGATTGATTTTCCCGGCAGCATGGCAATCGTTGCAGCGGGCAATGCTGACGAGGTGTTCGCCCCATTTCAACTGGCTTTCAAAGCCGCCATAGTCGGGCCTGGCGGCAATGGCCATATTCTGGTTTGACGGAGTGCTTGCATTGATCCCTTTTTCCCTGAAGCGGGAGGCCACCACCATTTCAACGATGATGAGGGCAGCAAGAATATTGATTCTTGTCGTCATGAGCAGCATTTTTTCATTGTAATGTTCTGAAGGGCCTCTCAGCAGATATGGTATCAAAGGGGAATTTCAGAAGGATGGGCAGGATTAACGGGAGAGTAAAATAGGGAATTTATTTTTGATTTGCAAGCAGGGGTATAATATTCTTTCCCGAATGATTGATCGATGGTTCAATCCGTGAGTTGAAGGTTTCCGTCTACAAACTTGCAGTTGAACCGGAACTGATCTATTCTCCAGCCATGTGATGATTGAACCAGGTGAAGGTTATAGCTGCCGACAAATACCCTCGTGTTCCGGCCTGAAGGATGTTTTTTATAGTGATGGGCTGTTCCGTAACAGAATACATCGGCCGCTGCCTTGCCTATGGTCAGTTCAAAATTTCCTGTCTGGTGATGAATGGCTTCCAGCGGCTTTAACCCCTGCTCCCACATAGTTGTTATCTGAATGGCCTTGAGTGTGGCAGGTTCGCCGGCTCCCAATGAACTCATATCAAATAAAACATCTTCGGCCAGCACTTCTTCCAGTAAGCCGTTCCAGTTACGGGCATCGGTATAGAGGAACAGTTTATTGACTGTATCGAGAATATTTTCTTTATCGATGAAGTATTGTATATCCATAATGAATGGCAAATTTACTTTTTTAAAAATACTTACGAAAGAGTGGTATTTATTACTACTTTTCCCTTAAATATCGGACTGATGATTTTACGTGCGCATATCGCGATCCTGCTGACAACGGCGGTGTTGTCTTCCTCCGCCCAACCCAAAATACCAATCAGCCGGCTGCAACAACAGATCGATTCGGTGCTGCAAAAACAGCAGGGCGATTTTGCCGTTGCATTCAAAGACCTTTCAACCGGACAAGAACTGCTGATCCATGAGCATGAACGCTTTCACGCAGCCAGCACCATGAAGACCGCCGTGCTGATCGAACTCTACAAGCAGGCGGCAGCAGGCCGTTTTTCACTTTCCGATTCCCTGACCATCAAAAATGAATTCAGGAGCATTGCCGACAGCAGCATCTTTCATCTCGATCCGGCAGACGACAGCGAATACGATCTCTACAAACATACCGGCGAAAAGCGCAGCATCAGCCAGCTCATTTACCTGATGATCACCGTAAGCAGCAATCTGGCCACCAACTTGCTGATCGAAAAAGTGGAGGCAAAGCAGGTTATGCAGACATTGCATGAGCTCGGTGCCAATGAAATGCAGGTGCTGCGGGGCGTGGAGGATAACAAGGCTTATGAAAAAGGACTGAACAATACCGTTACCGCTTATGGCCTGATGCTGATCTTTGAAAAAATGGCTGAGGGAAAAATAGTGAATGCCGAGGCATCGGACGCCATGATAAAGATACTCCTCGATCAGCATTTTAATGAGATCATCCCCGCCAGGCTGCCAGCCGGAGTAAAAGTGGCGCATAAGACCGGCTGGTTCAAAAGCGTTAACCATGATTCAGGGATCGTGTTCCTTCCCGATGGCCGCAAGTATGTACTGGTACTCTTATCCAAAAATATCGAGCACGATGAAGAAGCAGTAAAAACACTTGCCGGTATTTCCGGAATGATCTATCATTACCTGAATTAAATGTGAGAAATGTGGAAATGTGGAAATGTGAAAATGTGGAAATGGGGGGAATGTGAGAAATGGGAGGAATGTGGAAATGAGTGTATTGCTATCTTCATTTCCACATTTCCACATTTTCACATTTTCACATTCTCAAAGCAGCAGGGGATTCAGCTCCGAGCCGACAGGCTCGCCCACTGGTTTATTCATGAGCCATTTGTTGAGATCATTCGCCTGCCAGCTATTTTTTGGAGCGGTGATCCTGGCACCGTCTGCCACATAGATAATGGTCATCACTTCGCGCATGATGCCGGATTGATTTCCCGGGGCATTGTGAATGGTATATCCGTAATGCCAGGTGGCATCGCCGGCATTCATCTGCGATGCGCGGACTATCGGAAAATGATTCTCGCGTATATATTTTTCGTACTCCGATTCCGATTCGTCCGATATTTCAAAATCGAATACGAATCCTTTTTTATGGGAACCGGAGGCGAAGGTGAGCATACCCATGTCGGTATCGATATCGATCAGCGGCATCCACATGGTTACGGTATTGTGCGTGTCGATAGGCCAGTAATACTGATCCTGATGCCAGGGCGTAGGCCCTCCGCCCGGCTCTTTGAATAATGCCTGGTCATGATAGAGCCTTACGTTTTCTACGCCGAGCAAGGCAGCCGCTATTTTTGCAAAACGCCTGGCCAGCACGAACTTTTTCACGCCCTCATCCGATCTCCATAAATTCATGATCTGCAGAAAAGCTTTTCCATACGTGTCGCGGTCTTCCAGTTTGCGTTTTTCGGTATTGTATTTCCGGGCTGCTTCAACGATCACATCCCGGTAGGTCATGATCTCATCAGCGCTTAAAATATCCTTTATCAAAACATGACCGTTTTCGCGGAACGATCGTATCGTATCTGCAGGAATCGGCCTGGCTTCGCGCAGGCTTGGCAATTGCAATCCGGTAGTATTCATTGTAGTGAGGTTTTATTGTTCGAAATAATACTATTTGCAACTGCCTTCATATATAGAAATTGGATTTTAATTGGAATATTTTATCCATTTTAAATTTTGATTTACCTTAATACCGGCAATGAAACCTAAATTTGAAGTTTTACCCGCATTTCATCAGCACTCGTTCCTCTTGCGCGAGTTCGATAAGACCGCTTTCGATGCGCCTTATCATCTTCATCCGGAATACGAGCTTACTTTAATCGTCAAAGGCCAGGGAATACGGTATATCGGCAGCAATATGAGCATGTTTGCCGATGGCGACCTGGTGCTGCTGGGCTCCAACCTCCCCCATTGCTGGAAACTGGATAATGAAAATCCGGAGAACATGCAGGCGCATTGCATCGTAGTGCAATTTCCGACCGCATTTCTGGGAGATGGATTTTTTGCCGGCAATGAACTGGCAGGAATAAAAAGCCTGATGCAGAAAAGCTCGATGGGACTGGGTTTCAAAGATTCCATAAGAGAAAGGGCCAGTGAAAAAATAAAGCGCCTGGCCCGCACAACGGATGGATTTGACCGGCTTATGCTTTTGCTGGATATCCTGCATGCATTATCTCAATCCGCCGGTCACGAAGTCTTTGATCAAAGCAAGAACGCTATTGGACAATCGCCTGCAGAACTGAAAAGGATCAATGATGTATTTACCTATCTGGTTGAAAACTTCAGGAATGATATTTCATTGAAAGAAGTATCGGCCATGATGAATATGACGCCGAATGCTTTTTGCAAGTATTTTAAAAAGATCACCAGGAGCACATTGATGGAAAAAGTACTGGAATACCGGCTGAGCTATGCCAAGCAGCAGCTTGTGCAGACAGATAAGCCCATTTCGCATATCTGCTATGACAGCGGTTTTAAGGATATTTCCTATTTTAATAAAACCTTTAAAGCAAAAACGCAGTTTACTCCATTGAACTATCGCAAGCGGTTCCTCAATCAATAAAGCGTTTTATCGCCTTTCTGCTGCCATTGCTGAAATACTTTCAGCGCTTCATCCCGGCCAAGCTGAACCATGCGGATGCTTCGCTGCTGAAGCGGCTGGTCTATCTGGTCATAGATGAACGAATCGCTGAAGCCGATGGCATCGGCATCTTTTTTTGTATTGGCATAATACACGATCTTCGGCCTGGCCCAGTAAATGGCGCCCAGGCACATGGGACAAGGCTCGCAGGAAGTATAGACCTCGCAGTCATGGAGCTGAAAGCTGCCGAGGTTTTTGCAGGCATCGCGGATGGCCATGATCTCGGCATGAGCAGTAGGATCGTTGGTAGCGAGCACCTGGTTCCATCCGCGTCCTATGATCTCATCGTCTTTAACGATCACGCAGCCGAAAGGCCCGCCGTTGTTTTGTTCCATTCCTGTTCGGGAAAGGCGGATGGCTTCCTGCATAAACTGCTCTTCTCTGGTCAAGACAAATATTTTATCAAAATTAGCTGAATAGCGGACAAACCGCACAAGAGTGCGACGCAACGGCCGCCTCATAGCAGCACTCCCGCCGGGCTCAAAAAAAAATCCCGCTTCAAGCGGGATTCAATATTCTAATCACACTTCATAAAACAGCATTCGCACATTAGCCATTCGCACAT
>CAYYZJ010000811.1:0-3228 GCA_964475615.1 uncultured Flavitalea sp.
CGAATCGAATATTGCTGAAGGCGCTGAATTTGGTTGCAAGATGATCGTAATCCCTGCTGAGCACAAGCAGGGAATGCTCCTGCAAGCCGTTGCGGGTAAAGCAGGCTATCAATGGTTCGATCTTTCTTTTTTTATCGACGCTTCCGATATAGATGAAATCATATTCTTTACGCGTTTCCTGATGCAGTAATGAAGTTTCAATGCCCATATCCCTGAACCCGCAGGGAATATGATCATTGAAAGCAAAGCGGCGCTGCACATATTCGTTCAGGAATAACCGGTAGTCGGGCCTCGCATTGACGTATCGCTTGAAGCGGTCTTTCCATTTGCTGAAAGGCGGAATGGACGCGGAAGTATATTCATGGATGGTGATCCTGTTTTTCTTTCTATATCTGTCCAATCCCATAAAATGCCATTCCAGGTCGGCGTTGACCCGTTCATGAGGCCCGGGCACTATACATTGTATTCCATATCCTGAAAAAAAGCGGATGTATGCTTCAATTTCAGGCATGAATGCACGATGCGGATGGATAAAGGCAATAGTCATACTGTAATAACCAATAACCCCGACGGGATTTTAAACTCCGTCGGCGGTTTATTGCACTAAATTAACGCTCCGTTCGTACTTTTGCACTTTCTCAGATTAACATGGAAATAACCGTAAAGACCGCCGAGCAGCTCCGGCTCACTGCAGAAGAATTTGATCTCATCAAACAAAAACTTGGCCGAATTCCCAATTTCAATGAGCTCTGCGCTTTCAGCGCGATGTGGAGCGAGCATTGCAGTTATAAGAATTCGATCAAATGGCTGAAGACGCTGCCGCGCGAAGGAAAAAAGATGCTCGTGAAAGCAGGAGAGGAGAACGCGGGACTGATGGATATCGGCGACGGTTTCGGCGTGGTGTTCAAGATCGAATCGCATAACCATCCTTCTGCCATCGAGCCTTTCCAGGGAGCGGCAACAGGTGTGGGCGGCATTCACCGCGATATTTTTACCATGGGTGCAAGACCGATCGCTTCCCTCAACTCGCTGCGCTTCGGCCTGCTCAAAGAGCAGAAAACGCAGCATCTGCTGGCCGGAGTGGTGCACGGCATCGGTCATTACGGAAATTGTTTCGGCGTGCCTACCGTAGGAGGCGAAGTATATTTCGAGGAATGCTATCATACCAATCCGCTCGTGAATGCCATGAGCGTGGGCATCGTAAAAAACGGAGCAACCGTTTCCGCCACTGCCAAAGGTAAAGGCAACCCGGTATTTTTTGTGGGAAGCGCCACCGGCAAGGACGGCATCGGCGGAGCTTCTTTTGCATCTGCCAACATTACCAGCGAAAGCGTGGAGGAATTGCCTGCCGTGCAGGTAGGCGATCCCTTCCAGGAAAAAAAACTGCTCGAAGCCTGCCTCGAAGTGATTGCCACCGGGGCCGTGGTCGGCATGCAGGATATGGGAGCAGCCGGGATCATCTGTTCCACTGCAGAGATGAGCGCCAAAGGCGAAGTAGGCATGCGCATCGATCTCGACAAAGTGCCTACCCGGCAAAAAGGAATGAAGGCCTGGGAGCTGCTGCTCAGCGAAAGCCAGGAGCGCATGCTGATGGTGGTGCAGAAAGGAAGGGAAAAAGAAGTGCTGGAGATATTTGATAAATGGGATCTGCCCTGCGCCAATATCGGTGAAGTAACGGACGATGGACTGCTGCGTTTTTATATGCATGGTCAACTCGAGGCCGAGATACCGGCGCATGAGCTCGTGCTGGGAGGAGGAGCCCCTCAGTATGAAAGGACTTACCGTGAACCGGAATATTTTAAAAAAATAAAATCATTTGATCAGGCTTCCGTTAAAGTGCCCGACGATCTCAAGGCAGTTGCCAGGGAGCTGGTTGCCAGCCCGAGCATTGCATCCAAACGATGGATCAGCGTTCAGTACGACAGCACGGTTGGCGCAGCCAATGCATCCACCAACGCCCCTTCGGATGCCGCCATCGTGCTGGCGAAAGGAACGAGCAAGGCCATTGCCATGACTACGGACTGCAACAGCCGCTATGTGTTTGCCGATCCATATACGGGCGCGATGATCGCCGTGGCAGAAGCCGCGCGCAATATCGTATGCAGCGGGGCCCAGCCGCTCGGCGTTACCAATTGCCTGAATTTCGGCAACCCTTACGATCCCCAAGTATATTACCAGTTTGTATCTGCGGTTAAGGGTATGGGTGAGGCCTGCCGCAAATTCGATACGCCGGTAACGGGAGGCAATGTAAGTTTTTACAATCAGCACCCCCAAGGCGCCGTATACCCGACGCCTACCATCGGCATGGTTGGACTGCTGGAAGATCTGAAAGACAGGATGACCCTGGATTTTAAGGAGGATGGCGATCTCATTTTTCTTATCGGGAAAAGCAGGAGCGATATCAATTCTTCCGAATACCTGCATAAGCTGCATGGAGTGGAATTCAGTCCCGCCCCGCATTTCGACATAGAAGAAGAATTGACACTGCAACAGAAAACAGCGGAGCTGATCAGGAAAAAGCTGATCCGGTCGGCACATGATGTAAGCGAAGGCGGCTTGTTCATCACACTGCTGGAATCGGCTTTTGCGCGCGATCTCGGATTTGATGTGGCTGCAGCCGACAGCAAGATCAGGAAAGACGCTTACTGGTTCGGTGAATCCCAGAGCAGGATAGTGGTAACTGTGAGCCCAGACAAAGTGAGTGAATTCAAAAAAGCATTGGGCGATCATCCTTATGAAGAGCTGGGATCGGTCACCGCAGGAAATATCAAAGTAGATGGAATGAACTGGGGGTTGATAGCTTCCTGGAAAGAAAAATACGATACATCTATTGAAACAATATTGGCCGGTTCCGAATCGGAAGGAGCATTAAATGCGCTCTGATGGATAAAAATGCAATCATAGTAGTAACCGGCGCAGCCGGCTTTATCGGCAGTTGCCTCACTGAATACCTCAATCACCGCGGATATTACAACCTGATCCTCGTGGATGATTTCGGCCGCGCCGACAAGCTGCGCAACCTGGAAGGCAAGCGGTTTTCGGAAAAGATCGACCGCGAGCAGTTCTTCGAATGGCTGTTCCATAACAAGCCCCGGATCGGATTCTTTTTTCATATCGGCGCCCGCACAGACACTACGGAGTTCAACTATTCCGTACACCAGCATCTCAATGTGGAGTATTCGAAAAAGGTATGGCATTATTGCACTGTTCATGATATTCCGCTGGTCT
>CAYYZJ010000812.1:0-5868 GCA_964475615.1 uncultured Flavitalea sp.
GGAAGCATGCAAAAAAGTATATCAGGCGGAGACGAGCGAATACATTGAATATTTCAATAAAAAAACCGATAAATGGTTCGATATTATTATCGTGAGAATGATGGACGGCCTTACCATCACGTTCACGGATATTACCGATAAGAAAAAATCCGCCGATCTTATCGCCAGAAATTATGAAGAAATCAAGGCCGCTTCCAGAAAGCTGAAGGAGAGCAATGCCCTGCTCGAACGCTCGAATATGGACTTGATGCAGTTTGCTTCCGTTGCCTCGCACGATCTGAAAGAACCTTTGCGTAAGATACAGGCATTCGGCAATGTATTGCTTTCAAAGATCAAGGATAAGCTGGACGATGCGGAAAGATCGTATTTCAATAAGATCATTTCTTCATCGGAACGCATGCAAACGCTGATCGAAGATGTACTGACCCTTTCCAAATTGTCGGATGAAACCATTCCCAGGCTGCAAACGGATATCCGGCTGATCGTTTCCCGGATCATCGATGATCTGGAGATCAGCATCAAGGAAAAGAATGCCGTCATCAAGGTAAATGAATTGCCTGTGATCTATGCAGTTCCCGGACAGATGCACCAGTTGTTCCAGAACCTCATCAGCAATGCTTTAAAATTCACCGATAAAAAACAGCCCGAAATAAGCATAGGTCTTGAAACGCTGCCGCCCAACAAGGCAAAAGAGCTCGGCATGGCCAATCCCGAACTGTATTATTGCATTACCGTGCGCGATGACGGCATTGGCTTTGAAAAAGAGTACAGTGAAAAAATATTCGGCATTTTCCAGCGGTTGCATGGCCGTCATTTCCAGGGCACCGGCATCGGCCTCACCATTGCCAAAAAGATTGTTGAAAATCACAATGGGTATATCCATGCGGAATCGACGCCCGGCAAGGGTTCTGTGTTCTATGTGTTGTTGCCGAAATGAAAGGCATGGATCAATCTTCATCCGGGTGCTCCGGAGTATCCAGTAAAAGCTCAAGAAATTTCAGGTCGAGCCAGCGGCCGAATTTATAGCCCACTTGCCTGAAATGCGCCACTTCTTCAAATCCGAATGATTGATGCAGCCGGATGCTGGCTTCATTGCCCGCGTCGATGCCTGCAATGATGGCGTGCAGGTTTCTTTCCTGGCATGCATCGATCAGTGGTTGCATCAGCAGCTTGCCGATGCCTTTTCCGCGGCTGCCTGCAGCCACATACACGGAATTCTCCACGGTATATTTATAGGCAGGCCATACACGGAAAGGTCCGATGGTGCTGAACCCTGTAACATGACCGTCTTCTTCGGCCACGAAGACAGGGTAATTGTCCTTCAGTTTGGTTTCATACCATTGCCTGCGCATTTCCAGGCTATGCGGCCGGTAGCTGTACACGGCGGTGGTATGCAGGATGATGTCGTTATAGATGTCGAGCATCTCCGGAAGGTCGGTAGGTTTGGCTGATCGGATGAGTGGCATGGAATGATTTTATAAAGCAGTTAAAAATAATGGTAATTTTTAAATAGAAGTACTGTGCTTGTATTTCGGGAGTGTTATACCACAAAAAACGTGAATTCATACCGTTAAAAAACCCTTTTTACTTAATGATATTGTTTGGATCAATTTTTATTGTTAACTCGTGTACATTCTCATTTCTTCTGCAACCCGAAATGGTAGCACTCACGGCCTGTTAAACTCAAATCCTATGGCAAAAGTAACCAAGCCAATAGTCATGGTAGACGAAATAGTGATGAATAGGATCCACTATATTCGTAAACAAAAGGTAATGCTTGACAGAGATCTGGCAGATCTGTATGGAGTGCCGGCTATCAGGCTCAGGGAGCAGGTAAAACGTAATATTGGACGCTTCCCTGCCAAATTCATGTTTCAGTTAACAAAAAAGGAGGTTGATACTATGGTATCGCAAAATGCGATACCATCAAAAAAATACTTAGGCGGTGCATTACCTTATGCTTTTACTGAACATGGTGTACTTATGTTGGCGAGCGTTCTAAAAAGTGAAAAAGCAATGCAGGTAAGTATCCGAATAATAGAAATCTTTGTAAAGATGAGAGAAATGCTATCTGTTCACAAGGATATTTTACTCAAGCTGGAACAAATGGAAAGGAAAATAACCGGACACGATGAAGATATACAACTGGTCTTTCAACACCTGAAACAATTATTAAATCCACCACAGCAGCCAAGGCGAAGAATAGGCTTCAGAAGGGCCGATGAAACTGAATAATGACATTGCCGAAGCAACGGTTCCTGCAGATGAAGAGCGTGTGGAAAAAACTGATATCTCATATCCCGCATCTTGCATATCGCATCCCTACCCTCTCAATCTAGCTTCCTCCAGATCCAGCTCCAGTTCCCTTGCACGAAGTATCTCATCTGAATATTTCCTCTCCCTGCGCATCTTGGCCAGCTCTTTTCTTTTTACTTCGATCACTTCCACCAGCATCCTCCGGTATTTGGGCAGGAAAGATACCGAGCTGCTTTCGCCTTCCTGAACGGTTCGCTGGCTGGCTATCTCGACCATTCTTTCATAACGTTCCCTGACACGCGTAAAGGCAGTGATGGTTTCTGATTCTTCCTTGTATTCATTTTGAATATAGTCGAGCGTAGCCATGGCCATGCGCAGGCGGATCTCCTGCTCTTGTTGCGTATTGGTTTCTTTTGCCGTGATTTTTAGTATACGAATGAGAAAAGGGAGGCTCAGTCCCTGCAGTACTAAGGTAAACAGGATCACTACAAACGTGATGAAGAGAATGAGGTTGCGGTGCGGGAATGCCTGATCGCCCGAGAGCGTAAGGGGGATAGCCAAAGCAGAAGCCAGTGATACCACTCCCCGCATACCGCTCCAGCCGATAATGAAAACGCCTCTCCATCCCGGGTCTGGCTCACGTCTTCGTATATGCGCACTCAGGAACCGGGGCAGGTAGGCACTAGGATAAACCCAGATGATCCTCACTATAATGACAACCAGGCTGATCACCACTCCATAGCGGATGGCATCGGTCAAAGCATATTGGCCGAGCCCGCTTATCACCCTGCGTAACTGTAGCCCGATCAGGATAAATACAATCCCGTTCAGCATGAATACCAGGCTGCCCCACACGCTCTCCACCCGCAGGCGTGAATTGTAGTCGAATATTTCAGAAGACCGGACAGTGAGGAACAATCCTCCGCTCACCACCGCCAGCACGCCGGAAAATTCAAAATATTCCGCTGCTTCATACATGAGATAGGGAGATATCAGCGTGATGGCGGTATCGATACTGGGCGTTGTAGGCAAATAACGATGGAGGGCATAAATAATAAAGGCAATGGCCAGTCCCACAGCAATGCCCATGATAGCTACTTTAAAGAAATCGATGGCTGCATGGGCCAGCACAAACTGTCCGGTAAGCAAAGCTGCCAGGGCAAAGCGGAACACGATAATGCTCGATGCATCATTGATCATACTTTCTCCTTCGAGGATGGTTTGGATCCGCTTGGGCACTTTCAGGCTTCTGAATACCGAGCTTGCGGCAACGGCATCGGGCGGTGAGATGATGCCGCCCAGCAGGAATCCGAGGGCCGGCGAAAAATCGGGGATCATCAGGTACGCAACATAAGCCACGGCGCCTGCAGTAAAGATCACCAGACCGATGGCCAGCAGCCCGATAGGGCGGCGATAAAACCAGAAATCATTCCATGACGTATTCCAGGCCGATGCATACAACAAAGGAGGAAGGAAGATGGTGAACACCAGGCCGGGCTTCAGTTCAATCATCGGCACATTCGGGATCAGGCTGATCAATAAACCGGCTATCACTAAAAAAATAGGATAAGATATCCCCAGCTTATTGCTCAGGATAGCCAGCATCGATACAACAAAAAGCAACGATATGATAAGAAGGAGGTTGTGTTCGAGCATAATGTAAAGATACGGGATGCGGGATACGGGATATGAGATGCGGGATACGAGATGCGAGATACGGGATACGAGATGCGGGGAAGAAAAAAATAAAAGGATTTAATTTAATCATACGAAAAGCATCGGGTTAATACTTATTAGACACCCGCATCTCGTATCTCGCATCCCGCATCTCAAATTACCACCTGATGCGTCTGCTTAATCACTCCCATCACGAAAGTGCTTTGTAAGTGGCCGATGTTTTCGAGCTGGCCGAGTTTGTTGACATGGAAATCGTAATAAGCGTCCATGTTTTCTACGGCTACTTTGAGCAGGAAATCGAACTCTCCGGAAATATTATAGCATTCGATCACCTGAGGCAGCTCATGGATTGTTTTGATGAACTTGGCGCCCGAACGCTTGTTGTGCTCTTTCAGCGATACATAACAGATCACCAGCAATCCCTTTCTTACCTTGCTGTGATCCACCAATGCAGCATACTGCCTGATGACACCGGTATCTTCCATGCGCTTGATGCGCTCATGCACGGGCGTCGGACTGAGATGCACTCTATCGGCAATCTCCCTTACCGTTGCCTTTCCGTTTTCCTGCAGCAAACGCAGGATGGCCTTGTCCTTTTCATCCAGTGCAACGGGCTCAGCATAATTTTCTTTTTCGGCTGGTTTTTCCATATAATACTATTCATTTGTTCTACTAAAGTGAATAAAATATTAAGTTTGTCCCAAATTTACTGGTATTTCCAAATATTTGTTCTACTTATTTACCTTTGTATCCTTCATCACATTAAACATTGAAACCATGTCAACAGTGAAAACAAGAATCGATCTCAGTCTCCCGTACAAGGTAAAAGACATGAGCCTTGCCGAATGGGGGCGCAAGGAAATAAGGCTGGCGGAAGCCGAGATGCCAGGCCTGATGGCCCTGCGCGCAGAATATGGAAAACAGCAGCCGCTGAAAGGCGCCAGGATCGCGGGTTGCCTGCACATGACCATCCAAACGGCCGTGCTGATCGAAACCCTGGTAGCGCTGGGGGCCGAAGTGCGCTGGAGCTCCTGTAATATCTTCTCCACCCAGGATCATGCCGCCGCAGCCGTTGCCGCTGCAGGCATCGGCGTTTTTGCCTGGAAGGGACAAACCCTGGAAGAAGCCGACTGGTGCATTGAACAAACTTTATTTTTCGGCAGCACCGACCGCCCGCTGAACATGATCCTCGATGACGGCGGCGACCTGACCAATATGGTGCTGGACAAATATCCCGAGCTGGTTCAGCATGTGAAGGGCATTTCGGAAGAAACCACTACCGGTGTACATCGCCTTTATGAAAGAATGGCCAAGGGAACGCTGCCCGTTCCGGCCATCAACGTCAACGATTCTGTTACCAAATCCAAATTCGATAATAAATACGGATGCAAGGAAAGCCTGGTGGATGCCATCCGCCGCGCTACCGATGTGATGCTGGCCGGTAAAGTGGCTGTGGTAGGCGGGTATGGAGATGTGGGCAAGGGTTCCGCACAATCCCTGCAGGGAGCCGGCTGCCGCGTGATCGTTACCGAAATAGACCCGATCTGCGCATTGCAGGCCGCCATGGATGGATTTGAAGTGAAGAAGATGATCGATGCAGTAAAAGAAGCCGATATTGTTGTCACCGCTTCAGGCTGCCGCGACCTGATCACGGAAAAACATTTCCGCCTGCTGAAAGACAAAGCCATCGTGTGCAATATCGGCCATTTCGATATCGAGATCGATATGGCCTGGCTGAATAAGAACTATGGTCATACCAAAGACACCGTGAAGCCGCAGGTAGATATTTACAATATCGACGGCAAGGATGTCATCGTGCTGGCGGAAGGCCGCCTGGTGAACCTGGGCTGCGCAACCGGCCATCCCAGCTTTGTGATGAGCAATTCCTTCACCAACCAGACCCTGGCCCAGATCGAGCTTTGGACCAATCACAGC
>CAYYZJ010000813.1:0-2038 GCA_964475615.1 uncultured Flavitalea sp.
AATTGGGCGTGAACAATTTGCTCTTGCTTCCGAAAAATGAAAAATCGGTACTGTTCCCGAGCGGGCGCCTGTCTTCATACAGCAGTCCGCCGGCAATGCGCAGTCCATTGTCGAAACGGTTGCTGTAATCGATCTGCCCGAAATAATTTTCATAGATCTTCATGTAATTATCGCGGAACAACAGTGTATAGATCTCGTTCATCAGCGGCGAAATAGGATCTTCCTTATTGAACTGGCTCACTCTTTTGCCGCCGGCGAATGTCCAGGCCGTCCGGTTGGCCGAGCCTCCGGCGGGATCCCATTCAAAGCTTCGTTTAATAACATTCAGTCTGCCCCAGGCATTGAGATGCGTATTGCTGAACCCATACCGGATATGCGGCGTAAAGCTGATCTGCTTTCGCGATGCCGTGAATGATTTGCCGATCGTGGCCTCCAGGTTCAATACCGTTCCTTCAACGGTATTGTATTGCAGGTTCCTGGCCAGCGGCTGGAAGCTGAAAAACAAAGGATGCTCCGGATGAAAATCCGACCGCGTGAACCCATTCCAGAGCACATTCATCACGTTGATGCGCGCCTGCTTTTTGCGCAGCGAATCGATGACGCGCTTTGAAAAAGAAGAATCCTTTTCGGCCTTGAAAATACTGTCCTTGGTCTGGTAGTCCTTCAATTCCTCCGGCTCCAGTTGAATGGGACGCAGCGAATCCCAATAGGCTTTTGTTTTTTTATTCACTGCCGTATCGTATTTCACGACCACATTATTGAAATATTTTTTTTTGAACTGCGGGGCCACATCATATTTGCTGTATACATTCAGAAAATTGCCCGTTGCATCGATGCCGAAACGGTTGAACGTAAAATATACCAACTGGTCTTTGGTGCGCCATACCGAATCATTGATGGGAATATGGATCTGCCTGATGGTAAGCGTGTCGATGATCTCGAGCTGCGATTCTTTGACCAGGTACAGATCCAGGCTGTGGATGCGCCAGTCGCCCTCTGTAATGTTGATGGTGCCGGTGAACAACGGTTCATATTTCCTTTTCGGGATAACCCTGATCTGGTTGATCTCCTTTCCATCTTCATAAAAAGAACCGAGATATTTATATTTATAATAGTTGAGCGCCCCGTCGGCTATAGGAGATACAAAGCCGCGCGGATTAAGCTGGGTGATGAAGATATTGACGTTGTTATTATAAAAATTGATGAAGGTTGGAAAATTGAAACCGTATCCGTTGGTTCCGCTCTCGCGGCCCGATACCACTTCCAGCTTGATCTTGTCCGGCTTCCTGAATGCAATTTTGGTGAGCGATTCCGATAGATAGATGATGCCTTTGCCCACGGAATCCACGCCCATGCTCTTCCTGCTTTCTTCCGGCATCCTGCGGCCCATGATCCTTGCCGGCAACCTGCGGGTCTTGATCAGTGTTTTGATATAAGCCTCGCAGGTAAAGGAATCCAGCGGCTCTTCATAATCCTTTCTTTTTTTAATGGCGTGACGGATGATCTCGTAGGCGGGATCTTCTCCCGGCCTTACCAGCACCTCTTTCATGGTCGTTTGCTGAAGGGAGAGCCGGAAATCCAGCTCCTGGGTTCCCGGCTTTACCGTGATGGTCTTTTCCTGCCGCGCATATCCCACATACTGGCAGATGATGGTATAGCCGCCGTCTTCGAGATCGAGAAAATATTTGCCCTGATTATTGGCCGTAGTGCCTTTGCTGGTTCCTTTCACCAGCACCGAAGCATAAGGAAGCGCAACACCTTTATCGTCGGTAACGGTGCCGGATATGCGACCCGCATAAGAAAGCAGCGAAGCGGTGGCAAACGGGATCAACAGGATAAGCAGTTTCATCAAGCGCAATTTACGAATTACCCAATACGCATAGATTACGCCTTTGGTTCGCCGGATACTAAAATAGTTGCCGGCTGCCCCGCAATTATACTTGAGTGTTGAGTGTTGAATGTTGAGTGTTGAGTGTTAAAATATTCAATAACCACCATCCCAAAATTCAACACTCAACACTCAACATTCAACCCTCAA
>CAYYZJ010000814.1:0-6937 GCA_964475615.1 uncultured Flavitalea sp.
CAAGCGCCATCAATGCTGTTGCGGGGTTATGAGAATAAAACAGCAGCAAACAGCAAACGGGAATTAATAAGGAGGCTGTAAGCATCACGGTCTTACGGGCACGGTTAAGCGACCAGCCTTTCCCGATCAGCCAGCGGGGAATCAGGCCGCCCATGATCGTTCCTGCAGCCAGCGAAACATAAGGTATCCAGGCAAAGTATCCCAGCTCGCTGAGCGACATTCCCTGTCGTTGCTGCAGATATTTTGGCACCCAGAATATCAAAAAATAAGTGCAGGGGTCAATAAAGATTCTCGCTATAAAACATCCCCATGACCGGCGCATGCCCAGCAGCCTGCCGATGCCGATATCATTACCGGCGGCTTCCGGCTCTTTATCCGCCTCAATGTATGTCAGCTCTTCCTTTGTAATGCGGGGATGACCGGCGGGAGTATGATAATATTTCCACCAAAAAAAAACCCATATCCCTCCGAATAAGCCTGTAGCTGCAAAAGCAACCTGCCAGTTCCATATCAGTGCAATGAAGCTTACCAACGGCACGGCAAGCGCCGCCCCAACAGAAGAACCGGCGTTCAGCAATCCAATAGCCAGGGCTCTTTCTTTCATAGGGAACCATTCGGCGGCCACTTTTACGCCTGCAGGAAAGTTTGCAGATTCTGCTATGCCCAGTAAAAAACGAAAAGCTGAAAATTGACCGACGGTTCTCGCAAAAGCGTGCAATATGTTGGCCAGCGACCATCCGCCTGCGAACCACATAAATCCTTTTCTTGTTCCTATGCGATCCACCAGCCTTCCGCTGATGGTATACATAATGGTATAACTTAAAAGGAAGGAAGATGTAATAAACGAATAATCGATATCCGACAACTTTAGCTCAGTCTGGATCTTTGGTGCAAGTACGGAGAGCACCTGCCTGTCCAGGTAGTTTAGGGATGAAACAAAAA
Organism: uncultured Flavitalea sp.; assembly: GCA_964475615.1. Classification (GTDB taxonomy): domain Bacteria; phylum Bacteroidota; class Bacteroidia; order Chitinophagales; family Chitinophagaceae; genus Puia. The sequence continues at coordinate 943 of CAYYZJ010000814.1, forward strand.
ACAGCATAACGGCGACACTCCAGCGTACCTGTCCTGCATGTTTAGCCATGGCTAACAATATCTTTAAATGGATTATAATGACTGGCTGAAGCGCCGGACCCGTTTATTTTATTCAAGACCAGTTTAGGATTTACTCCAGCAGCATCTTCCATTCCTAAGAGATATTGTCCCTGCTCTATTAACTCCTTTCTCAATGTTGCGATATCGATCTGTCTTGATGTAAGATTCTTTTTAACCATTTGTGCTGCTGCCAGTCCGGCTCCCTGGCCAATACTCATGCAGGTAGCCATAACCCTGGCCGATCCGAAAGCAGTGTGCGTAGCTGATATGCTCCGGCCTGCGACAAGCACATTATCCAGGCCTTGCGGCAACAGGCTCCTGTACGGAATTTCGTATACAGCTTTTCCGGAGCCTGTAAAGATTTGCTGTTCTCCCTGGGGAGGATGTATATCGATAGCAAAAGTGCCACAGGCAATGCCGTCTTCAAATGCCCTGTTCGATAAAACATCCTGCTCGGTAAGCTCATAATCGCCAATAATATGACGGGTTTCGCGAACACCGACCTGAACACCGGTATCAACAATATAGGAATGCTCAAATCCGCCCACATGCTTTTGTAAAAACTGATGAATCTGCCATGCCTGCTCTCTTGTTTCAACTTCAGCACGGGTCAGGTCATCGGCATTAGTGCCATCGATACCCTGCAGACGGGTTGCGTTTACAGCTATCTGTCCTTCCTGCGGCAATTGGTAAAAAAGAATGCGGGGGGCGGCATTTTTGGGAAATTCACCTTTTTCCATACCTGCTTTAACCAGCTCTTTAAGACCTAAGAAGGCGATCGCTTCGCTCGAATCGATTTCTTCATCGGTTGGCTCGTCTTTTAATAATTGTCTGTTCTGCTTCATCCAGTTCCGCAGCATAGCCATATCAATTCCGCCAATCCTGTAAAATAAGGTAACCGGTTGCATGGCGCCGTCTTCCTGCCTTCCTTTTATAAAGGGAGCCCCTGCCATTGCAATAATATCTGCATCTGCCGAACAGTCTATGACAACTTTCGGGCAAATTGCCTGCCTTCCGGATTTGTTCTCTATTATTACGGCTTCTATCCTTGAATCATTTCGGATTACGCCAACAGCCCAGGTATGAAGCAGCAATGCTACTCCTGCTTCCCTGGTCATCTTGAATAAGAGGTATTTCATGCCTTCCGGGTCGAACGGCGTCATAGAGGCATTATCGAAGGTGAGATCGCTTACATGACCTTGTGAAGATTTTAGTGCAATAAGGCGGTCTACCAGTTCGCCGGCAATACCGCGGATCACCTGTTTGCCTTTTACGTCATGAAAGGTAAACATGGGGTTGACCATGGCTATTGTAAGGTTGCCGCCCAAAAAGCCATATCGCTCCAGCAGCATTACTTTGGCTCCGTTGCGGGCGGCTGATATGGCGGTTCCGATACCTGACGGCCCCGCTCCAACTACTAAAATTTCCGGTGATGCATAAACAGGCAGCTTTCTTGATTTTTCTTCAACGACATTCATATTGCAAGTCAAAATTTGAACTAAGCTACGGGTTAGGTATTTAAAAATGGAGACTATAAACAGATTTTTCATGGGAACATTCCCGCAACCGTTCCCATTTTTTATAATTATTTTTGTCTGGGAAAAAATAAATAGTCGGCATGAAAAATCATCAGGTAACCATTATCGATATCGCCAAAAAATTAGGCATCTCGAAATCTACAGTTTCAAGAGCGCTTACCAATAGCACTAATATCAGTCCCGATACAAAAGAAGCTGTTTTAAAAGCCGCAAGAGAAATGGATTACCAGCCTAATATGCTGGCGTTGGGTCTCATCAAAAAAGAAACACATATTCTTGGCGTGGTAATACCTGATATAGAAAAGCCTTTTTTTGCGTCTATTGTCAGCGGCATACAACATGCCGTATCGCGAATGGGTTACCGTATTATTATTGCCCAGTCGGATGAATCTCCCAATGTGGAAAAGGAAAATATCAATGCGCTTATGCACAGCCGGGTTGACGGGTTTATCATTTGTCATACCCGTGATACCAGAAAATTCGAGCATGTAAAGTTGTTGCACAGCAAAGGCATTCCCCTGGTATCGTTTGCCCGTATCTGCCAGGAGTTGCCCATACCTAAAGTAATCGAAGACGATTTTAACGGCTTATATACTACCACAACGTATTTGATAGAAAAAGGAAGAAGAAGAATTGCCCTGCTGGCAGGGCCCAAACATTTGCTGGCCAGCAAACTCAGGCTTAATGGCTATAAGATGGCGCTTCAGCAGCATGGAATTACTTTCGATCCGGAATTAGTTGCGCATACGCGGTTTTTACCCTATCAGGTAGCTGATGCCCTGGAATACTGGCTGCAATTACCCTCTCCTCCCGATGGCATTTGTACTATTTACGATAATGGGGCAATCAGAATTATTGAACTGCTCAAGAGTAAAGGCATAAAGATTCCGGAAGAAATTGCGGTGGTTGGATTTGGGAATGATCCTTCCGCTTCGATTATAGAGCCTGCGCTGACAACCTATTCGCAAAAGCCCTACGAAATCGGGACGACTGCTGGCAAATACATGCTTGAATTGTTGAATAGAAAATCTTCTTCCCACTATTCGGAGATGACAATTTGCAAAGGGGAGCTGATTATTAGAAAGTCGGCCTGAGTATGCTTGTTATTTTCCATTATGGGCATAAAAATGTGATTTTTTGAACCCTTTTAAATGACTTTGCCTGATAGGAGGAGTACTCGGTTATTACATTTTTTAGCCCTAAATTTGAGATAATTGGAGCTTCCAATAAGCAATTAATGGCAACAAGAAAATCTATACAAGAGCAGATTAAAGAGGTCATCAAAAAGACTGATGATTCGGCCACTGCTATTTTATATGGTTCCAGGGCAAAAGGTAAAGCTAGGGCCGATTCTGATTGGGATATTCTTATCTTATTAAACAAGCCTAATGTTTCCTTTAAAGACGAACAACTATTCAGGCATAATTTGTACGATCTCGAACTTAAGATCGGCCAGCCAATTTCGACCTTTGTTTATTCCCTGGTAGACTGGAACACCAAGATGTCCAATACTCCTTTATTCAAAAATATCCAGCGGGAAGGAATGATCTTATGAGTAATCATTTGAATGATTATGTAACTTACCGGTTATCAAAAGCCTATGAGCCATTTGATGATGCAAAACTGCTTGCAGAAAATGGAAGCTGGAATTCTGCTGTAAATCGCTTGTATTATGCCTGTTATTACGCAGTATCTGCCTTACTTCTGCAAAAAAATGTTACTACTCAGACCCATAATGGCCTAAAGACACAATTCAATTTACTTTTTATCAAAACTGGTATTCTCCCTATTGAGCAAGGAAAACTTTATGCGGATTTAATGGATTGGCGTCATAAAGGAGATTACGGAGATATGTTTGATTTTGATAAAGAAAGCGTAGAGCCGTTGATAAAACCTGTTAATAATTTGTTAGATGCGATAAAAGTACTGATAAGTCAACCATAAAAAGATATCTACTATTTGAGAGACATACTTATGAGGTATGACGCGAAACTGCCCAGAAACAAATCTATACTGCCCAGAAACAAATCTATAAGGAGAGAGAAAAAACAGGTTCGATTTGAAAGAGTTGCCCGACGAGGATTCGAACCTCGACAAACAGAACCAAAATCTGTCGTACTACCATTATACTATCGGGCAATCCTGCTGCCGCCTTTAGGCGGAAAGGAGTGCAAAATTAAGGGCTGCTGCCAAGACGGCAAAATTGAATTGTATGGCTAACAGCTTATATTGCTTTTACGAGATAATAATGTTTTTTCCCTTTCTGAACAAGCAGGTATTTTTCATGAAGCAGCAAAGAGCTGTCAACGGTCAGTTGTATATTATTGACTTTTTTCCTGTTGATGCTTACCCCTCCGTTCTGGATCATTTTCCTGGCTTCTCCCTTGCTGGAAAAGCTTCCGGTCTCTGCCAGAAAGCTGACCACATCGATGCCATTCTGCAATTTCTGAATGGGGTATTCGAACTTGATCACACCTTCAATGCTTTCCAGATCTTGTTCACTCATCGATTCAATAGAAGCATGCTGCTGTGCGAATAATTTCTCCGTTGTCTCCACCGCTTTTTCCCAGGCTTCTTTTCCATGAACGAAAATAGTGACCTCTTTGGCCAGCACTTTTTGCAGTTCCCTTTCTGCAGCATTTTGACTGTGCCTTTCAAGCAGGCTGTCGATCTCGTTCCTGGATAAAAAAGTAAAGGTCCTGATCCATTTGGCTGCATCGGCATCGCTGGCATTCATCCAGAACTGATAGAATTGATAGGGAGTGGTTTTTTCCGGATCGAGCCAGATATTTCCCTGCTCCGTTTTCCCGAATTTTCCGCCATCTGCCTTGGTTACAAGAGGACAGGTAAAAGCAAAAGCTTCCCCCCCCGCTTTGCGGCGAATGAGCTCGGCGCCGGTGGTGATATTGCCCCACTGATCACTGCCGCCCATCTGCAGGCGACAATTTTTATGAGTATAGAGCCAATAAAAATCGTATCCCTGGATCAACTGATAGGTGAATTCGGTAAAGCTCATGCCGGCCTCGCCCTCGAGCCTTTTTTTTACACTGTCTTTCGACATCATGTAATTCACCGTAATATGCTTGCCTGTATCGCGGATGAAATGCAGGAAGGGCATGTTCCTGAACCAATCATAATTGTTCACCATTTCGGCGGCATTGGGGTTTGACTGGTCAAAGTCAAGGTATTTTTCAAGCTGCTTTTTAATACCGGCCAGGTTGCGGTTCAGGGTATCTTCATCGAGCAGGCTTCTTTCTTCTGCTTTTCCGCTGGGATCGCCGACCATGCCTGTTGCGCCGCCCACCAGGGCAATGGGCTTATGACCGGCTTTTTGCAGGTGAACCAGGAGTAAAATAGGCACCAGGCTGCCGATGTGCAGGCTCTCTGCAGTAGGGTCAAAGCCGATATAACCACAGGTCATTTCCCTGGCGAGCTGCTCGGCGGTTCCCGGCATGATATCCTGGATCATCCCCCTCCATTGTAATTCTTCTATCAGCGACATGGCAAATCTTGAAAATTTTGGCAAAAGTAAGGATTATAGTATCTTAAAAAAGGTGCAATAATCTGAATAAAAATGCGTTAGATAAAAATTTAGACAAACAGGTTTGCGTTGCAGCAACAGAAAACCGGCCACCGGCGTAAATATAAGGTGCAGCCAATATCTGTAAAAACCAGTCTAATGAATTACTGAACCGTTGAGATGAAACGACCCTGTACCGTGAAAGCATCCAAACTACTGTTGGCTTATGTTGAAAATTACAGGAGCGCTTCATCCGGCAATTAACATGACAAAGACCAGTCGGATGGCCAAAATCTACCCCTTTTTAACTCTTGTATTGCTTTGCTGTAATGCATCTGCACAGTTTGCCAAATACTCCAATGAATTTCTGAACATAGGCGCAGGCGCCAGGGGCATGTCGATGGGCAATGCGCAGGTGGCCTCTGTGAGCGATGGCACGGCAGGCTATTGGAATCCCGCCGGCCTGGCTAACGTAAAAGACTATCCGCAGCTCAACCTCATGCACTCGGAGTATTTTGCAGGCATCGGCAAATATGATTATATCAACCTGGTTCTTCCCTTGAAAGACAATAAGCGCACCCTGGGCCTGAGCCTGCTCCGGTTTGCGGTAGACGATATTCCCAATACCGTTTTCCTGGTTCAGCCCGATGGCAGCCTCAATTTCAGCAATATCACCACCTTCTCTTCTGCAGATTATGCTTTTCTTTTTTCATTGGCCCAGCAGGCGAAATGGAAAAAGAACAAGGTAAACTTCGGCGTCAATGCCAAGATCATCCGCCGGCAGGCAGGTGATTTTGCCAGGGCCTGGGGATTTGGACTGGATGCAGCCGTGCAGGTCATTGGAGACAGATGGAGAGTAGGCATCGTTGCCAAGGAC
>CAYYZJ010000815.1:0-1721 GCA_964475615.1 uncultured Flavitalea sp.
TTCATACCCGTGAGCCGGTGAACGGTGGCCGATTTTTCCGATGCATTGGCCTCGAGGGTATCGTGCGGTTCAGGAATGTCGATATCGATGCCTGCCTGCCGCAGTCCGATCAGCTCCAGCTTGTCGCCGATGGCAGCCTGCATCTCTTCTACCTTGTGCTGGTTATTGGTGGCGAAAATAAGTTTCATATTCCAAACAATTTTCGCAGACAAACCCAGAGTTTGCTTTTCAGGAGTTTTCCTTCTTCGGTGTCCTGGTTCAGTATGTTCAACTCAGGTGCGCAGAGATAACGGCACTGATCGTATTCCTGTATCTTGAATGGAGGGATGTTGAATGGAAGCCTGATTTCCGTTGGCTCCAGTCCGAACAGGATGATGGTTTGAGGATTCAATTGCGATTTCAGCGCGGCAATTTCAACCGGCTTGCTGTGCTGGTTGATGATGGCTGTATCGGCAAGGGTCATCTTGCAGGCTTCCAGCATCTTGCTTAAAAAGTGGAGATGATGTTCGGGCAAAAAAGCCAGTCCCGGAGAGGATTGCAGCAGCACGATCTTTTTTAGATTCTGGCCGAGAAAAGCATAACTGTCAGCATCAGCAAGCGGTTTCTCTGTTATTTTTTGCGGCTCATGCACTGTTGCTTCAGGCAATACCAGCACATCTTTATACAATGCGGCGATCGCTGCTTCCGGCAAGCGGATATTGTTCAGGCTCATGAAATTTTGTTTTTAGAATACTAACAAATGTTAGTTATATTTGTATCCCGGCAGTAATGTCGTTTATTTGCAATAATAAAAATTTATTTTATGATCGAGACCATGGATATACGAATCACCAAGACCAAGGCAAGCAAGCTGAAAGAAACGGATTTCAATAATCTTCCTTTCGGGAAATATTTTACCGATCATATCCTGGAAGCCAACTATGCGGATGGAGAATGGAAAACGGTTGAGATCAAACCATATCAACCCCTTTCGCTGGAACCCTCATTAGCTGCGCTGCATTACGGGCAGGCTATTTTTGAAGGGATCAAAGCCTATCGCAATGCAGAAGGAGAAGCATTCATCTTTCGCCCTTTCGATAATTTCAGACGATTCAATATTTCCGCCGACCGCATGGAGATGCCCGCTGTTCCTGAAGAAATTTTTATTGAAGGCATGCGCAGGCTGATCGAACTGGACAAGAACTGGATACCTGCCAAGGAAGATTACTCATTATACATCCGCCCCGTGATGTTCGCGACGGACAATGTGATCGGGGTGAAGCCTTCCGATACCTATAAGTTTATCATCCTGCTGAGCCCCACCGGCCCTTATTATGCAGCGCCGATGAAGATCTATGTGGAAGAAAAATATACCCGCGCCGCTCCCGGCGGTGTGGGATTTGCCAAGAATGCCGGCAATTACGGAGGAAGCCTGAAAGCCGCTGCAGAAGCCAGGGCAAAGGGATATGACCAGGTGCTTTGGACGGATGCTTTCGAGCACAAATGGTTGCAGGAAGTAGGTACGATGAATGTGTTTTTTGTGTTCGGGAATAAAGTGGTCACCCCTTCGCTGGAAGAAGGCACCATCCTGGAAGGAGTTACCCGCGACAGTGCCATTACGGTGCTGAAAGAAATGGGACTGACCGTTGAAGAGCGGAAGATCAGTATCGACGAGCTGATTAAAGCCTATGAAAAAGGCGAATTGACCGAATTGTTCGGCACAGGCACCGCAGCCACCATCT
>CAYYZJ010000816.1:0-2058 GCA_964475615.1 uncultured Flavitalea sp.
CTCAAAGAAACCGGCATCCCATTAATTGCGGATGGGGGTATCCGTTATACCGGCGATATGGTGAAAGCGCTGGCTGCAGGCGCCAATACGGTAATGATGGGAAGCGTGTTTGCAGGAGTGGAAGAAAGTCCGGGCGATACCATTATTTATGAAGGAAGAAAATTCAAGCAATACCGCGGCATGGGCTCCATCGGCGCCATGGCGCAGGGCAGCGGCGACCGCTATTTCCAGGATGTGGAGGACGGCATTAAAAAGCTGGTGCCCGAAGGCATCGAAGGGCGAGTGGCTTTTAAAGGCAATCTGAATGAAGTGGTATTGCAATTCGTCGGCGGCCTTCGCGCAGGCATGGGCTATTGCGGGGCCAGGGATATCGAAAGCCTGCAACAGGCGCAATTCATCAAGATCACCAATGCCGGAATGAAAGAAAGCCATGCGCACGATATCGAGATCACGCGCGAAGCGCCGAACTACAGCAGGCAGTGATGCAATATTTAATATTGAAGATTTAATATTTAGTCCCTAAGGGTATGTTAATTTGCCATCGATGAAAATATTAAATACCAGATCTTCAATATCGAAACTGCTTTTAGCGTGCCTGTCCGGCCTCCTCCTGTTTGCCGCTTGGCCTGTTTCCCCGCTCACCTTTCTCATCTTCATTGCATTTGTTCCATTGCTTTTGCTGGAATGGCAGGGATGTACGAGAAAAGCATTCTTAGGATACACTTATCTTACCATGCTCATCTGGAATACCAGCACCACCTGGTGGATGTGCAATTCCACCGTTCCCGGCGGCATTGCAGCCATGGTGGTGAACAGCCTGCTGATGTGCATTCCCTGGATCGGTTTTTATAATATCAAAAAAAGAATGGGTGTGCGTGCGGGTTATATTGCGCTCATCGTGTTCTGGCTTTGCTTTGAATACATCCATCTCAACTGGGAGCTGAGCTGGCCCTGGCTCACGCTGGGCAATGCTTTCGCCACACATCCAAACTGGGTGCAATGGTATGAATATACCGGCACCAGCGGAGGAAGCCTTTGGGTGATGGCAATAAATGTGATCGTCTTTCAATTGATCAATGAAAGAAAAAAATGGGTGATCCTTGCCGTTTTGCTGATCATTCCTTTTGTTGCATCCTATCTCCTGCTGGGCTCCGCAGCTACAAACTACAAGTCGCAGACTGCAACTGCGAACCACAATATCGTCATCGTTCAACCCAATATCGATCCCTGGAATGTAAAATTCACACCGGGCGAAGAAGAAGCGCAGATGCGGACGCTCATCGGCCTCAGCGAATCGCAGATAGATCCGAACACCGCGCTCGTGGTATGGCCCGAAACCGCAGTGCCCCTTGCCATTGATGAAGATTCCATGAGGACGGCTTATTTCATGGTGCGGATATTTGATTTCCTGAAAAAGCATCCCCGCATCAACCTGCTCACCGGCGTGGAAGGATACCGTTTTTTCGATGAACAACACAAAACACCAGCTTCAACCAGGATGAGGGAAAGCAATCTTTATGTAGAAGGATATAACAGTGCAGCGCTGATGGATAGCCAGGATTTTCAGGTTTATCATAAATCGAAACTGGTTCCCGGTGCGGAAACGCTTCCCTCCTTCCTGCATTTCCTGCAATACTGGTTTGAAAAATTCGGCGGCACGGCAGGAGGATATGCCAGACAAAATGAGAGAACGGTTCTGAGAACATACAACCATGTCTATGACATTGCGCCGGCAGTCTGTTATGAAAGCATCTATGGAGAATTCATGTCGGCCTACACGCGCAACGGCGCTAACCTGATCGTGGTCATTACCAACGACGGATGGTGGGGAAATACGGCAGGATATAAACAGCATGAAAACTATGCGCGGCTTCGCGCCATCGAATGCAGGAGATGGGTAGCGCGCAGCGCCAATACCGGCATTTCCTGCTTTATTGATCCGCTGGGCAAAGTCTATGATCCGCAACCCTGGAACAAAGCCGTTTCTATTAAAATGAATATCCCGGCAACAAGCGTAATAACTTTTTTTGTAGCTTATGGCGATCTCATTTCAAAAGC
>CAYYZJ010000817.1:0-7846 GCA_964475615.1 uncultured Flavitalea sp.
AGCGCTCTTATAATTTTACCGTTTCGGGCAAATATGAATCGGAAAAATTCTTTGCAGAGCTCGTCCTCTACGACAATATCATCAACGATTTCATTTATGCGAAGCCTGCGCTCACCCCGATCACGCTGATCAGCGGAACCTATCCCCTCTTTAATTACACCCAGGCCAATGTAAACCTGAAAGGGATCGATGCGGAATTGCGTTATGCATTCCTGCAAAAATTATCCCTGGATGCAAAAGTTTCTATCGTGCGGGGATGGAATAAAACAATTCACGATTACCTGATATTCATGCCTGCCGACCGGTTCGACAATTCCCTCCGCTACGATATGGGCAAATGGGGAAAGTTGGTAAACTGGTATTTCAGCGCAGGCGTGCTCACGGTGTTAAAACAAACCAGGGTGCCTCCCAACAGCGATTATGTGCCTCCGCCCGACGGATATACGCTGCTCAATGCCAACCTGGGCTTTGAATGGCCATTAAAGAAAAAGCAATTGCATATAGACCTGGCAGGATACAATCTTACCAATACGGCATACCGCGATTACCTGAACCGGTTCAGGTATTATGCCGATGATCTGGGGATCAATATCGTGCTCAGGGCAAAACTGGTTTTCTGAACAAGCAATATTTTTTAAACCATAAAAATCAAGAGTGATGAAAAAATTAATGGGTATTTTACTGACTGCCGGATCGATGACGCTGGCATTCTATGCGTGCAAGAAAGATGAGAAGACCGTGTCGCCGCCTGTGCCCGGCAATGAATTCCTGACCACGGTGAGGCTGATTGCCACCAATGCATCCGACGCCGGCGACGTGCAGATAGCAAGCATTACCGACACCACGCTGATCTCCAATCCTCCGGACAGCATCAATAACCCCACGCTGCATTTAAAAGCAAACAGCGTATATCATGTGCAGGTTCAGTTCTGGGATGAAACCAAAACCCCTCCCGGAAATGTAACTGAAGATATCTATGACCGCAGAAATTATCACCTGCTATGCTTTGAAGTTTCCGGAGGAGCCAACCTGCAGGTAACCAGAACGGACAAGGATACCAATAACCCTCCGCTTGAAATAGGTCTGCAGGATGATTTTACTACAGGCGCTGCAAGCAGCGGCACATTGAATGTTCAGTTAAGACATCAGCCCAATGCCAAGAATGGAAGCTGCGATCCGGGATCATCCGATGCCGATGTTGATTTCGATATTGTCATAAACTAACGCTTTGAAAAAAATAAAAACAATAACAATGAAAAAAATCATTTTCACGATACTCCTGTTCGGTTGCGGATTTGCCGCTCTGGCACAAAAGAACGCTTCCAAATTCATTTTATCCATCAACGGAGGCACTGCCATCCCTGCCGGCAATTTCGCCAAAGGCGACTATGCCGATGAGAAATCAGGCTTTGCAAAAACAGGAGGACATTTTAATCTGACCGGCACTTATTATTTCAACAAAAGCTGGGGAGTTGGTGCGCTGATCGGCTATTCGCAGTTCGGATACAAAGGATCGCAAAGCCTGTCGGACGGATACAAGGAAGATTCCGGCACAGACAGCACAACGCTTTACCTGAAAGGCAACAATCATTCGTTCAGCATTCTGGTCGGCCCCTATTACCGTATCGATGGGGGGAAAAAAATATCCGTCGACATCCGGGTGCTGGGAGGATACATCAATACCCACCTGGCAGGATTCCAGATATTTTATGAAGACTATACCGACAATGCAATGACACAGAAACAGGCTTCCGGCGGCGCTTTCGGGTTCCAGGCCGGTGTAGGCGTGCAATACCATATCACCGACAAGCTTGCTGTGCAGATCAATGGAGATTATTTTACTTCCAAGCCTGACATAACAATAGACTACGAGAATTTTAATGTCAACTCAGGCCGGAAATTAAGCTCATATAACGAATCGGTCAGCGGCATTAATGCAACCATAGGCTTCGCCTATCAATTGTTTTAGGTTTGTTCAGCGCCGATTTAGCAGTTGGTTTTTTTGAGGCCTGGTCATTCCTGGCCGGGCATATTTCATTCTATGGATGCAGTTGCCATGAAGGAATTGATAACCATATTAAAACAGCATAAGATCAGGATAACCAAAGCCAGGCTGTCCATACTCAAAGATTTTTTTTATGCGAATGGATCTTTAGACCTGGATCATTTCCTGCGCAGTTCCGGAAATGCCATAGACAGGAGCACTGTTTTCAGAACGCTTCAGTTATTTATACGAAAGAAAATCATATATCGCGTTCCGGCATCGGATAATGTAAAAAGATATTTATTGCAGCGGGATGAGCAGGGACATACAAGGGTAAGCCATTCCAGCTTTATTTGCAGCCGCTGCGGAAATGTTACTCCTATCGATACCGTTGTAGCGCCCAGGGTAAGGCTTCCCAAAGGCTTCAAGCAACAAAACCTGGAGATCGTCATCAATGGGTTATGCCAGCTTTGCAAACATTATTAAAATACCTCGTTATGAATAGAATCATCCTTGCATGCATGCTTTTCCTGATGATCGTCTGTCTGCCGAGCTGCGGTTGCCATCATCATCATTCAAGAATATCCCGATCAAACGGGAACGCCCACCTGAAAGCTGGCCGCATATCCGTTAGCAGTATCTCCGGAAATAGTAACCAGCTCGCTGTTCACGGAATCGGAGAATACCATATCGGCCGCATTATTGGCAACAGAGCTGTTCTGCCCGTGAGCTGAATACAGCGAAGTATCGTAAACCGTAGTGTTCAGGCTGTCGGGAAAAGCAATCTGCGTGGTCAGCTTTAATACCGAATTGATGTATACCTGCACATGAATGTGCGTGACCCTGCCGCTATACCAGCCCGGATAAATGGTATTGAACCTGACCTGGCCGTTACTATCGCTGAGCTGGATGCCTCTTAAAAAAGTCTGGCCGGTATTGTCCTGTGTTCCGAGATAACCGGGCTCTTCATATTCCGAATAATAGCCGTCCTTATCGCAATGCCAGATGTCCACCCGCGCATTTTCGATCACGCTGCAATTGTTGTTGGCATTGACAATGGTGAGCGTGAGTGCAAGCGGAATGCCGGTCTTGCCTTCGGTAATATCCGATCTGAACATGGCGGAATTGCTGCTGAGATCATAAGGATAAGGGCCGGCTGTTTCAGAAGGCGTATCGATGCAACCGGTGGTTCCTGTGCCGGTGCCGGTGCTGTCGGCGCTGCTTGTTGTGCTGCTGTCACTGCTGCCTGAAGCATCGCTTTCTTTTTTACAAGCGTCTATCAGTAAAGGAACGGCGCTTGCACCGATCAATACATTCCTGATAAATTTCTTCCTTGATTGTTCCATAGCGCGTATTTGATGTGAAGATGACACGTCGCGCATAAAACAGAAAGAATGTGTGGATAGACAGGCGTTTTGTACCGATAAACAATGACCGTATTCATTTCTTTATCCATTGGCCGACTTCTTCTGCATAGGTATCGCCCACCGGCAATTCAACCGAAGAGGCCAGCGCCAGCTTCCTGTTCAGAACAGATTTTATTTTATCGAGCGAAACAATATAGCTGCGATGAATTCTTTTGAACCTGTCAGGCGGCAATTTTTCCAGTATGGCTTTCAGGGTCATCAGGCTCAGTACATATTCATTATTGGAGAGATGGATCTTCACATAGTCTTCCAGGCTTTCGATGTATTCGATATTCGCCAGCTCCACCTTTACCATCCGGTATTCCGACCGCACGAATATGCTTCCCAGCCTTTCGCTTTTCGGACTGTTCCTGTACTGATAATATTCAACAGCCTTGTTCACTGTTCGCGCAAAGCGGTCGAACTGAATGGGCTTTAACAGGTAATCCAGTGCATCCAGCTCAAATCCGTCGATGGCGAATTTTTTATGGGCGGTAGTGAAAATGATCATGGGCTTTTCTTTCAGCGAGCGAACCAGGTCGATACCGCTGATATCAGGCATATTGATATCGATAAATACCAGGTCTACCTTAGCATGGCGCAGAAACTCCGCTCCCGATATGGCGTCTTCAAAAGTATGCAGCAACTGCAGTACCGGGAACTTCGATGCATATTCCCTGATCAGCTCAAGCGCAAGCGGTTCATCGTCGATAGCAATACATCGTATCTGCATAATAAAATGAATTAAACCTGCACGGTCAGTTGCACGGTATACAATCCGTTGGCGGTGATGATATTTAAAAAATGTTTGTCGGGATACAGGTATTCCAGCCTTTGCCTCGTGTTGGCAATACCGATCCCTGCCCTTCCGTTGTTTTGATCCTGCTTGACCGGGAAGATGTTGTTCTGGCAAAAAAAGCTGATGGTCTGTTTTTCCGAGAACAGTTTTATGATGATGAGGGCAGGCTCATGATTGCTGGCGCCGTACTTGAACACATTTTCAACAAAGGTCATGAATATCAGGGGAGCGATTGTTCTGTTCTCCAGGTGGCCCGACACGGTAAAATCGACCTGCGTGTTCTTTCCCAGCCGCATCCGCTGGAGATCGATATAATCGCTGAGGCAATCCACTTCGCTCTGCAGGGAAACGAAATCTTCACCGATATCGTCGGTCACATAGCGCATGATGTTCGACAGCTTCATGATGCTGTTTGCCGTATGCTCATTCTTCGTAACGGCAAGGGTATAGATATTGTTCAGGGTATTGAATAAAAAATGAGGATTGATCTGGGCTTTCAGGAAAGACAGCTCCGCATTGGCCTTGTCCGCCTCGGCCCTGGTTACCCTTTGCTCTGCAGCCCGGAGCTGCTGCGATATCCTAACGGCCATGCTCAGGGCAAGGATCATGACAAACAAAAAAATGCTGACCGCATCGATCCTGCCGAAAGAGCTTCCCCAGGGCCGGGGAGCGGGCGGCGCCAATTCCCCCGCACGAATATCCCGACCAAATTCGGAATGAATAACAAATACCCTGGGCCCATCGCCGCGGCCAAACGCAAAACTTCCTGCATGGGCCATCAATTGATCGAAAGGCTTCAGGAAAAAAATAATGACCAGCATCAGCACCATGACAAGCCAGTACAAAAAAAATTTCCGCTGGAAATACAGTTGAGGGATCAGGAAAGTGGTATTAAAATAAAAAAGAAAAATATAGGTGCAGCAAAACAGCAGGTAATACGGAAGCAGGGAAACGGAAAATATATTTACATTATCCGGCCGGTTGAAAAGAAAAAGCATGGGCAGGCTCAGGAAGATGAGCCAGCCTGCAATATGGATGATGACGGCGGACGATTTCAACTGAAACATACCGGACAAAAAACCTAAATTAAGGATTATTGGCCGTCTGTATCCGTTTATAATCGGTAAGGGATAATTATGTGCCGATGAATCTGGTCTTATGCCCATGCACGGCATAGTACAGGATAAATGCATAGCAGGGGATCAGCATCCAGTATGCCGTGTGCGGATTAAATGAATCCGAAAGCTTCCCGTAGATCAAAGGCAGTATGGCGCCTCCGCCGATGGCCATGATGAGCATGGAGGAGCCTATGCGCGTAAACTTTCCCAATCCGGCAATGGCCAGCGGCCAGATAGAAGGCCACATCAACGCATTGGCGAGCCCCAGCAGGGAAATGAAGATCACGGAAACAATGCCATGAGTGCCGAGGGCAAAAAGGGAAAATGCCAGCCCTGCTATTGCCGAAATAAAAAGCGCTTTTGCCTGCGATACATATTTCGGTATGCATATAATGCCGATCACATATCCGATCAGCATATTGATGAGCGTGCAACTGGTAAAAAATTTTGCTTTCGAGAGCGGAATGCCCTGGAACGAGCCGTAGTTGATGATGGTATCGCCTGCGATCACTTCCACGCCAACATAAAGGAACAAAGTAAGTACGCCCAGCAGCAAATGCGGGAAGCCGAAGATGCTGGTCTTGTTTGTATGGATCATAGAGGTGGCTTCATCCTCATTATCGCCTTCGAGCTCGGGCAGCCCGGAAAAATAGATCAGCACGGCCAGCAAAAGCAGGAGCAGCATCATGATGCTGTAGGGCAGGATCACCCGTTTGGCCAGCTCATCCAGTTCTGCAGCTTTTTGTAAAGGATCGAGACGGGCGATCCGTGCTTTAATACCGTCTGCATTTTTAAGCGCGATGATGCCCAGCAGCACCGGAGCGATCACGCCGGCGTTGCCATTGCAGATGCCCATGTTGCTGATCATTCTTTCCGCGCTCTCCCGCGATCCCAGCATCGTGATATAGGGATTGGAAGCGGTTTGCAGGATGGATAGCCCTACGCCTTGTATAAAAAGTCCGGCAAGAAAAAGCGCATACATTCTGCCGAACGCCGCCGGAATAAAGATCAATGCGCCTGCCGACATGATCAGCAATCCGAGCGACATCCCTTTTTTATATCCCGTTTTCTTCAACACCCAGGCCGAAGGCAGCGCCATGACGAAATAGGAAATATAAAATGAAAAAGCAACGAGATAGGATTCAAAATTATTCAGCTCACAGGCAATCTTCAAATAAGGGATCAGCACAGAGCCAAGCCAAGTCACGAACCCAAAAACGAAAAACAGGATGCCGATGATGAGCATGGGGTTGCGGAAGCAAATGTGGAAATGTGGAAATGTGGAAGTGTGGAAATTATTTTTCATTTAAAAGTTTCTTTCATTTTTCACATTTCCACATTTCCACATTTCCACACTTCCACATTCTCACATTCTCACATTCTCAAACTGTCTATCGCCTTCTGCACACTCCCATACTGCATCAAAATGGATTTTGCACGGTCGTAATCATCGATGCCGGCCTGTTCCATGAGGATCTTTACGGCCCGGTCGGTGATCTTGGCATTGATCAGCTTTACGTGTACCATGCGGTTGTCTTTTACCCTGCCGAGCCGGATCATGGCTGTTGTGCTGATCATATCAAAGACCATTTTCTGTGCAGTGCCGCATTTCATGCGGGTGCTCCCGCTCACGAATTCGGGGCCGGTGATGATCTCTACCGGGAAATCGGCGTGCCCGGCCACTGCAGTATCCGGGTTGCTGGTGATGCATCCCGTGGGGATATGATGCCTGCGGCATTGCTCCAGGGCCGACACCACAAAAGGAGTGCTGCCGCTGGCCGTGATGCCGATCACGATATCTTTTGCAGATACATTTCTTTCCTGCAGCATCTGCCAGCCTCCCTGGGTATCGTCTTCCATTTCTTCCAGCGCTTCTACCAGATGCTCCACGCCGCCGGCCAGGATAACCTGCACGCGGTCTTTGGGAATGCCATACGTAGTGGGCAGCTCAATGGCGTCGAGCACGGACAATCTTCCACCGCTGCCTGCACCGAGATAGAACAATCTTCCTCCGGATTCAAGCGCATGCACTACTGCTTTGATCAGTGCGTTCAGTTGCGGAAGCGCTTTTTCAATGGCAAAAGCAACGGTCTGGTCTTCCTTATTGATGTTTGCGGTAATTTCCTCAACAGACATTTTTTCCAGGTGCCTGTACTTCGATGGCTGCTCCGTGATCTTCGGCATGTATTGTGAACGTTTTTTATTAAGAGCATGTTGGGTAGAAAATATACTGCCTTATTGCAGAAAATAAGTTTTAACGGCGCTGTTGTTGGCGCCGAACAGGAGCTGAATGCCATTGCCTGACCTGATCTGCTCCATGCTGCGGATATCATCGCGCAGGTTAAGGCCGCTTTGCCATTGCGGAACATAATTAAAATTTCCTTTTCCATCCCCTCTCAGCAGCACGCCATGATTGGCCCGGTAACGGCCGAACCTGATCCTCGTCCAGGCGTTGTTTCCCGCCAGCACAAGATCGGTTTTGCCGTCATGATCCGCATCGAGCGTGTCCATGGCAAACACCGGCGCATACTGGGCTGCG
>CAYYZJ010000818.1:0-3537 GCA_964475615.1 uncultured Flavitalea sp.
CAGGGTTCAAATTGTCAAAAGGAGCTAACCTATGTACACTTGTTTTTATTGTTAACTTGCAATAGTCAATCACGTTATCATGGCAATCACCGCAAATGCTATACGCCATAAGCTATACGACTATATTAGAGTAGCAGACGACAAAAAACTACGCGCTATTTATAATCTGCTTGAAACTGAAATAGAAGAAACAAATGAATGGTGGAAGGACAAATCTTTTGTAGCTGAACTGGCTCGTCGCTCTACACTGTTGGAATGGAAAGGATAAGGGGTTTAGCTTGGAACAATTAGATGCATCTATTGACAGATTAAACAAAAAAAAGTATAATAAGTAAGCAGTTTACCTGATCATATTTCCAATAAAGGTTTTATTGATCGAAAGGGCAGCTTGAAAAACGGATGGTTACTATGATCTTCTCAATGGGTATTTATGGGTAAATACTTGGATAATTTACTTTTATGGGTATTTTTGGGTAAAATTTTGGGTATATTTAATATTAAGTCCATACAAATCACCTCACGCATCCTCTCCTTAATCGCTGAAATAGATGAATTTAAGGGAGCCTGGCGCGCTTTGGGACAATTGGCACCCGAACAGCTAAGTTCTCTCAAAAGAGTAGCTACTATAGAAAGCATCGGCTCGTCAACGCGGATTGAAGGAAGCAAGTTGACCGATCAACAGGTAGAAGTATTATTGAGTAACCTGGAAATTAAAAAATTTTCTACGCGTGATGAACAGGAAGTGGCCGGCTATGCAGAGGTGATGAACATTGTCTTTGAACATTACACCGATATTCCCTTTACAGAGAACTATATCAAACAGCTTCACCGTGATCTCTTGCAATACAGTGAAAAAGATGAGTGGCATCGCGGAGAGTATAAAAAAAATACAAATCATGTCGAAGCCTTCAACCCGAACGGAAAAAGTTTAGGGATAGTTTTTGAAACAGCAAGCCCTTTTGATACACCATTTCGAATGCAGGAGTTGGTTCAATGGACAAAAGACGCAATTGAAGAAAAGTCATTACATCCTCTGCTCATTTCATCTGTTTTCGTGGTGCAGTTCCTCGCAATACATCCATTCCAGGACGGCAATGGAAGGTTGTCAAGAGTATTGACGACTTATCTTTTGCTTTCCCTGGGTTATGCTTATGTGCCTTATAGTTCACTTGAATCTATTATCGAGAATAGTAAAGAGGGGTATTATCTTGCTTTGCGACAGACCCAGGGAACGCTGAGAACAGAAAATCCGAACTGGCAACCGTGGATATTGTATTTTCTCAAAACGCTGCAACAACAGAAGCAACGATTAGAGGTAAAAGTAGAAAGAGAAAAATTGTTATTAGGCCAATTGCCCGAACTGTCTTTAAAAATATTGGAGTTTACGAAATCGAGAGGCAGGATTACGATCAGCGATATTGTGACATTAACAAACGCCAACCGAAATACGGTCAAAAAACACTTGGAAATGCTCGTAGAAAGGACGCAACTTGTGAAGCATGGTACAGGCAAAGGCACTTGGTATTCGTTGAGTTAAATTTTGCATCTGTCTGGTTCAATTTAGTATCTTTATAAAGCTCTTTGCACTAAAACAATCCAAATCATATCAATCCATTCAAGCCCCAATTCGGGTAGGCATGGACTGTTATTTTGAAACCTAATACAGACGCTATTTCCGGGCAGATCACATTGACCCGTCCGGTCCGCTTTTTCACTTCATAGGTCGCTATTTATTAGCGACTTATTTGTTTTTGGTCTCAATGCTGGTCTATAAACTTCTGCCATTCCCATCTACTTAATGCAATTTTAACTTTGATGTAAAGAGGGTTCTATGAAGTTAGACATTTAGAAATACTTCGTATCCATCAAAACAAAATGCAGTACCAATGTTGATACTGCACGCTCAATTATTCGTTACTATTAGAGACTTCCTGAATATCATTCCATAGAAAATACACTCGTGAACAAACTTTTTTGGGCTTTAGTTTACCATGTTTGATCCAATCATAAATAGTTGGCGGCGTGATATTGAAAAGCTGGCAAACTTCATTCATTTTGTAAAAAGTCGGAATTGTAATTCTTAGCCGCCGGAATTAGCGTATTCGGCGAAAAACAGAAATGGGGATAGAACCATCCTCGCGAGGTTGAACCCGCCAGCTCAATTTATCTCCTTCAAGTTTGAAGGCTCTGACGCTCGTTGTCTCATCCCAAGCAGGATAAGAAGCACGGTCTATATGAAATGTAATGGTGCCTTTTGCTGTATCGATAGTGTAGGTTCCAAAATGACAGCTGATATTCAGAACAGTATCTTTGTACTCTTCCGAAGCGCCTTTCCCGCCATTTGCAGAAACAAATTTTATACGATCCGTTTGAAATATTTCTACCACATAATGACCATCAATAGTAAATATGGCTATACCCCGGGGGTCTTTTCCAAAATCCGCCAGCCGCCAATATAATCTTCCAGGATAGGAACCGGCCGGCTTATGGTATTGATGCCGGCGCCAAATATGATTTTTGGCATAAAAAAGCCAGCCTTTCGCTGAACTGCCGGGATATTTTCAATACCCGCAGATGGCGCTTTTTACGGGAAAGCGATGCACTGCTTCTTAATTTTCAACGCATCACTTATAGTGCCAGAGCCAGTCTTACTTTTACTTACCGCTTTGGTAAAAGCACACCCGGCGCCGAAAGCCGGACAACATTCCAGAAGCAACAGGATATACGTATAGAAAGCAGGTAGTAATATTCGCCTATATTTTTTTATGAGGAAGCTGTATACCTAATAACTCTACTACAAGCATATCTATTTTCTGTACATCTTGTCTGGCTTTCTTTTGAAAACATTCAGGTTTATTTATATTTTATCAAGTAACCCCTTCTAAAAGGTTATTTTACGAGGCAAATACAGGAGTATAAGAGCCTGCAAAACTTTGGTCGAAGTCTAACAAGGTTTAAGTTGTCAAAGAGGCTAAACTATGTACACTTGTTTTTATTACTAACTTACAGTATTCAATCATGTTACTATGGCAGCAACTACCATCGTTATACATCATAAATTATATATCATTTATAATATTCTGGAAAATGAAATAGAAGAAACAAACGAATAAGGAGGCGATCTTCCTTTTATTGCTTGAGCCTTTAGCACATAATACCCAAAAATAATATGCAGCACTTAGATAGGATAAAGGGATCTTTTTTCGGTCTTGCAATCGGTGATGCACTAGGTGTTCCCGTAGAATTCACCGAAAGATCCGTGCTCCTTCAAAAGCCTGTTACAGCAATGACCGGATATGGAACGTATAACCAGCCGCCAGGCGCCTTTTCCGACGATAGTTCACTTAGCTTTTGTCTTGCCGAGACAATTGCAAGCGGATTCAGCATAACATCACTAGCTTTAAACATGATCCGCTGGCGGAAAGAAGCATTTTGGACAGCCACAGGGGAGGTTTTTGATATCGGCATAACAACGTCCGGCGCAATTGAAAGGCTCGAAAAAGGAATCTCTCCTGAACTGGCAGGGGATTTTGAAGA
>CAYYZJ010000819.1:0-1665 GCA_964475615.1 uncultured Flavitalea sp.
TTTCCCTTTTATAGATCATTTAAAATATTCAATGATTTTTCAGGCCATTTTAAACTGGTATATTCTTTTCAGATTATGCCCGATGCAGATCAATTGCCATTCTGCTGTTGTTTTTGCTACTCCTTTCAAGTAAAGGTGTACATACTTCAGGTTATGCTTGATATTACCAAATATTGATTCAATTCTCATTCGCTTCAGATAAGTTAGTTTGCCCTGCGGATTATTTAGCCGTTCTCTTATTTCTCGTCGCAAATGTTCTCTTTTTTCTACATGTATCTGGCGGTAGGTTCCTTTAGTGCATGTTTCCTGTTTATTACAAGATGGACAAGCTTTACAGATATATACTTTACTCTGTTGCTTTGTTCTTTTATGGTTTACCTCATAAGCGTAAGGAAGTTCTTTATTCTGTGGGCAGATAAAACAATCTTTTATCGGATCATAGACAAAGTGATTTCTGTGGTAAGGGTTTTCTTCTTTCTCTGTTTCCGTATTCAGTTGTTGATCGGGTATATAAATAACTTTATTGTGACTTGCTAATTCTTCATAGTTATCAAAAGAGGCATAACCGCTATCGGCAAGCACTTCTGTATAGCTCTCCTGCGTTGTTTGTTCTGCATTATTAACTGACTTTATTGTTTCGGTACGATCGCTGCAACTGTTGGTAGTGTAAGCTCCGACTATGATGCCATCTTCACTGATAGCAGTTTGACAACTATAATTCAGATCAATGCTGCCATTATTCTTGATAAATTTTGCTTCTCTGTCCGTTAAATTAATCCGCTCTTTATCGTTGCTCATCTGCTCCAGTACTTCTTTAATTTTTTCTTTCAGTTTTTGTTTTGAACGTAATGCTGCGGGAAGTTCATCTCCACGGCTATTTCCATATTGCTTGTCTTCCTGTTCATCGGTTTGGGTTGCTTCATCCAACATTCCTTTAATGTCTGTATCTATTCGCTCCAGCCATTGCTCATATTGCTCTTTGTTCTTACTTCTGTCAGCATTGGCATTGGCTTTCAGTTTCGTACTGTCTAATATAAGACTACCTGCCTTGCACATGCCAAGGCCTTTACATAATTGTACAATATGTATAAAAGCAGTTCGGATAAATGCAATATTATTCTTTCGGAAATCATTAATGGTTCTAAAGTCTGGTTTATACATGGCAGCTAAATACATAAAAGCAGTATCACTTTCGCAAGCCATTGCAATCTTACGACCTGAGCGAATACCAATGCTATATCCGTAAAACAATAATTTCAGCAACAAATGCGGATGATAACTCTTTTGACCAAGAAAGCTATACTTAACTTCTATCTCATTTACATTAATCGTCTCAACTACCTCATTAATCACACGGGCTAAATGATCAGAAGGAATAAAATCCTCAACCGACGGTGGCAATAAAAAATATTGCTGGTTATTTACAGGTTTGAATTTTTGCATCATACCAAGACAGTTCGATTAATAATTTTGTTGCTTGGCCTGCAATTTTCGGTCAGCCTCGAGACATGAACCATGCTGGCAGGAACAGCCTCTTTTGCTATTTGAAATTATTTTTTCCCAAGCACCAGAACATCCATCCAATCCTTCATTTCAATTATATCTAATCCATATTTTCTTAAATCTTTTTTTAGCTCAACATAATTAAAAGGATCTATTGAATGT
>CAYYZJ010000820.1:0-4846 GCA_964475615.1 uncultured Flavitalea sp.
GCCGCCACCCTGGCCATTGCCGATCATAACGGGCCCGTATACCTGCGTTTCGGCCGCCCGGTATGGCCCATCTTCACCGATAAAATGGATTTCCGGATCGGGAAAGCACAGGTCTTTGCCGAAGGAACCGATGTGAGCATCTTTGCCTGCGGCCACCTGGTATGGAAGGCCATCGAAGCAGCAAAGATCCTGAACGACAAAGGCATTTCCGTTGACCTGGTCAATATCCACACCATTAAACCGATCGACAAGGAAAGCATATTGAAATCCCTTTCCAAAACAAAATGCGCTGTTACAGCAGAAGAGCATAATATCATCGGCGGACTGGGCGACAGCATTGCCCAGGTTGCAGCCCGCAACCTGCCTGTGCCCATCGAATACGTAGGTACCAACGATACTTTCGGCGAAAGCGGCACCCCTGAGCAACTGCTGAAAAAATATGGCCTGGATACCCCGGACATTGTTGCGGCAGCCGAAAGGGTAGTTGCAAAAAAAAATTGAACATTGAGTGTTGAACATTGAGTGTTGAGTGTTTAAACATTCAATATTCAACACTCAACACTCAATATTCAATATTCAACATAATTTTGGGGGCAATTAAACTTTACTGTTTATGCACAGTCTAAATACCGTTACTGCACAAATTCCTGGCTAACCTTATGGCGGTCACCACACACGACACTGAATTGTTAAGCTTGTTTCGTGACCCCGAAACAAAGGAAAAAGCTTTCACCGATATTATTAAAAAATACCAGGAAAGGTTATATTGGCACATCAGACGAATGGTGGTTGACCATGAGGATGCCAACGATGTTTTGCAGAATGTTTTCATCAGGGTATGGAACGGCCTCGAAAACTTTCGCGAAGACGCGCAACTGTATACCTGGTTGTACCGCATTGCCACCAACGAATGCCTTACCTTCCTGGAACAGCAGAAAAAAAGAGCGTCTGTATCGCTGAGTGAAGTAGAGAGCGGACTGAGCAATAAGATAAAAGCCGATAAGCATTTCGACGCCTCCAGGCTCGAATGGAAACTGCAACTGGCCATTCAGCAATTGCCCGAAAAGCAAAGGGCTGTTTTCAGTCTCCGGTATTTCGACGAAATGCCTTACGAGGAGATGAGCCGGGTGCTCGAAACGTCGGAAGGAGCGCTGAAAGCGTCCTATCATCATGCAGTGAAAAAAATAGAGGACTATATCCTCAATCATTAAACCTCAATTAGCCAAACCGGTCTCATAAAGGATGCAAAATGGAAATTATATATTGAATGAATTGAGGGAGATCAGCCCGGTTTTAGCAGAAATACCCTACCGTACAAGGCTTTATGAGCTTCCGGAAGGTTATTTTGAAAACCTGGCCGATAAGATATTGACCCGGATCAAGGAAGCTTCCTTTGAGGAAGCCTTGCCTGATCTGTTTTCCCGTATCGACAAGAAGCCTGTAAACAATATTCCTGCCAATTATTTCGAAACTTTTCCATCAATGATGATGGCAAGGATAAAAGCCGGGCAGGCCGCTTCGGCAAAGGAAGAACTGAAAACGCTTTCTCCCCTGCTGGATCAGATCGGCAAAAAAATGCCGTTCAATGCTCCGGCGGGCTATTTTAGTGAATTACCGGCTAATCTTACGGCAGGCGCCCAGGCCCTTGCTTTTGTAAATGACGAGCTGGAAAGCAATCCGCTTTCCCCGCTGATGCAGAGCCTGAAAATTAAAAGCACATACCAGGTTCCGGCCGGTTATTTTGAAAACCTGCCCGAACGTTTATTGAGTAGGGTGAAGAAGCAGCCGCAAAAAGCAAAGGTTGTTTCTTTCAGGAAATCGTGGGTGAAATATGCTGTTGCGGCAGCGATCACCGGTCTGATCCTTACCATCGGCCTTATCAATTACAATAAACCGAATACGCCGGTATCGATCAATACCGATCCGATCAGCGGTTTGGCTACGGTAAGCGACCAGGAAATATCGAATTACATCGAAAACCAGGATCTGTTGCTTTCGGTGGCAGGCAATAGCAGCCCGTCCGTATCGGATTTTAATGATAATGATATAAATGATCTGATGAGCGTGGTTTCGGACGATGAGCTGCAGCAGTATGCAAATGAAAATATGGTTAACTGAATCTCCAATGACTGATGAATGAAAAAAATTTTACTATATGGTCTGATTTGCCTGTTCGCGTTTATCCATACCGGCCATAGCCAGGATGGAAGCCGGCTGGAGGCGTTGAAGATCGCTTATATTACCAAGAAGCTGAACCTGTCGACCGAAGAAGCGCAGCGTTTCTGGCCTATTTATAATGAATATTCGGAAGAGATCAGGCAGGCCAAGCTGGATGCGATCAGGAATGGCAAGAGTGAGATAGACCTGGAAGAAAGCATACTGGGCATAAGAAAAAAATACAACGGGCAGTTCAACCGGGCCCTCTCCCCCGAAAAAGTAAACACCTTCTTCCGCTCCGAGAAGGAATTTGGAAATTTTGTACAAAAAGAAATTGAACGAAGACAGCTCAGGATGCAGCAAAGACGACAGATGGTGAGGTAATGACCCTGATATTTTACCTGTTTACCGATTAATTTGATCTCAAAATACTTCAATAACGATATTTGAAGCTGGTGTTTTTCATAGGTTAGCAACGGCCGGCTCTTTCAAGGGCGGGCCTTATTTATTTAAGATTTAAGATGTAATATTTAATTACTTATTAAATTCCCAGATGGGGGTTTTGATATCATGATAAAATAAGAACGTCCATTTCTCCGCTTCGCCCTGCTGCCACCATTGCTGCCTCAGCTCCATGCATTTTTTTCCGTCATAATCATATTTGGCTACGAAACGGTTTTTCATCTGCTGCAGTTGGGGGGCTACGTCGGCGCCGAAAAAAACGGTCTCGCCTCCGTCCACGATCCAGAATACCTGGTGATAGGGACAGTGCGCCCCGGTCAGCTCATATTTAATATAGCCGTCCAGCACACCGTTTCCTTCCAGTAAAACAACATTGCTGAAATGCTTCAGGCATTCCAACTCTTCGGTTATATATGAGGGAAAGCCTTTTTCAAAAGCGAAATCCAGTTCCTGTTTCTGAATATAATAAGTGGCATCGGGAAAAGAAGGTTCTCTTAAACCTGAATTGCCCACCCGGCTGATGCCCCCGGCATGATCTTTATGCAGATGGCTTATCAATACCTTGGTCACCCTGGCGGGGTCGATGCCGGCATCCAGCAGGTTCTGATGGATCTGCAGCCGGCCATTCTTTTCAAATCCCAGGCCGGTATCGAGCAGCAGCACATCTTCTGAAGTAACTACGGCAAAAGGCTGCACTTCCACCAGCAGGCTTCCGGCATTCCTTTCTTGCAGGTCATCTGTTTTTTTATCGAATGGAACGAATAATTTGCTTTTGTCTACCGTAAATGCGCCTTCAGAAAGCGGAATGATTTTCATAGGCCCCAATTTACTGAATTTATACTTGAACCTCATCTCAGCACCATCTGCCTATCCGCATCCAGCCTTACCAGTATAAAAAGCATAACCGTAAATGTGAGCAATGAGGTTCCTCCATAGCTTACGAATGGAAGAGGAATGCCGATCACCGGCGCCAGGCCGATGGTCATGCATACATTGATGGCAATATGAAAGAAGAACACCGAAGCCACTCCATAAGCATAGCAGCGGCTGAACACGCTTCGCTGGCGCTCGGCAATGGTTACGATGCGCATGAGCAATAGCAGATAGATCGCTAAAAAAACAACACTTCCGATAAATCCGAACCCTTCGCCGATAGTGCAGAAAATAAAATCGGTGCGCTGCTCCGGAACAAAATCATACCGCGTTTGTGTTCCCTTCAGCAATCCTTTCCCGATAACGCCTCCGCTGCCTATGGCGATCTTGCTTTGCTTTACATTATAATCTCCATCCTTTTTCTTTCCGCCGCTCCGCTGCTCGATCTGGATGGCGGCCTGGCTGTCTTTCGGCACATAGTCCTTGCCGATAGCGTCATAAATGCGTTTAACCTGATAAGGCTGAAGAATATGGTCGAATGCAAAAGGCACTACAAAACGTTGCACGCCCACGCATACGAACCAGATGCCGATGATGAGGAAAAGCAGATTGCGATGCCTTTTGATCTGCTTGCGGAGAATATAGATGGTCAGCGCGGCGATACCGGTAAGCACAAGGGCCAGCGTATTGGGCTCCACTACCAGCGTGGCCACCACCAGCACCGCAAAGGAAAATCCAACGATCAGGATGGATGGCGGCAATCCTTCCCTGAACATCACCAGGAAGAATGAAAAATAAACCAGCGCCAGCCCGGTTTCACTTTGCATGATGGAAAGCGCTGCAGGCACCAGTGCAATGATGGCGGCAATGATCTGCGAGCGTGGCCTGGAAAAATCCGTATCCACCCGCGAAAGGTATTTGGCCAGTGCCAGGTTCACAAACACCTTGCAGAGATCGGCAGGCTGAAGCTGGAAAGCATTCCCGAACCGGATAATGGATTCCGTTCCCTTCACGCGCGAATGGAAGGGAAATACCAGTAACAGCAATACGATGCCGAAAGCATACCAGAGATTGGCTGTTGCCGTAAAAAATTTACTGTCGGTAAGCAAAATGAAGATGCCGAGTATGCCGCCCAGGATGAAAAAAAGCGTTTGACGGCTGTAATCGGTGCGCAGGGAGATGAATCCCTGCAGCACGTTATCCCCGTCGCGATAAGTAGCGGCAAAAATGCAGGTCACTCCAATGGCGCAAAGAATGAACCACAGCCATAAAAGCGAGCGGTCGATGCCTTTTGTTATCGTTGTTCTCTGGTTCATATCAATTGGATAAGGAATCCTCCTCCTCGGTAACTTTT
>CAYYZJ010000821.1:0-8989 GCA_964475615.1 uncultured Flavitalea sp.
TCTGTATGTCGGCAATAGCTGTTTCTTTTTCCAGGCTCTGCCTGGTTTCCTGCGCTTTCTTCTGCGTTTCATAAGTCACTTTCTGTTCTTCGGCGATCTTGCGGTCGGTCAGTGTTTTCATCAGGCTGTCGGGCGGAACAATATCGCCGATCAGCGTATCCACGCCGAACACATTGTATTGTTCAAGCACTTTGCCGATATGATCGCGTGCAGCTTCCTGCCTTTCCTTGCGCGAGCCGAGGAAGGCGATCACGTCGCTGTCCTGCGCGGAGTTGCGGAAATAGTTGCCGATAGTGGGCTCCAGCACCTGGCTCACGAGGTTCGTCATGTTGCCGAAGCGGGCGATCACTTTCGGCGCTTCGGTGGTGGGGATATGGATGATCTGCGCCACGTCGAGGTTGAAGGGGAACCCGTCCTTGCTGCGCACCGTGATCGTCGACAGGTTTTTATCGAGCTGATGCGCTTCGCTCCGGGCAGAGGCCCAGTTCAATACCAGGTTGGTGGTCGGCACCAGCTCCACTTTCATAATGTATGGGTTGATGGGATATTTGCCAGGGCCTAACGGTTCCGCCCATACGCCTTTGAACCCTTTGGCAACGATATTGCCATGCTTGAATTCAACGCCGCTCAGGTCTACGCCCTCATTGCCCACATAAGAGATCACTACGCCTACATAGCCGATCGGTATCTCGGTCATCTTCACCAGCTCCACCTTGGCGAACCAGGGGTTCAGGAAATAGGAGCCGGCGAGCATCACCTGTTCCTGCAGGCCTTTGAAGCCGCCGTTGGAGAGGAATGCGTCCACGTCCTGGAATTTGTTGTGGCTTTCGATGATCTTGCCGGCTATCTGTCCTTCTCCCAAAGGCTGGCCTTCCATAGTGGTCACTACGCCCACCGCATTATCCGGAATAGTGACCATGTCGGTGATCTCTATTTCAAACAAAAATGTGTTGATGCGGTAAGATCCCGGCGTAATGATGGCGGTTTGCCGTCCCTTGCGGCCGCCGTTTTTCAGGAATGCCTCTGCATCCTGAAATGAATCGCAGCTCACTTTGCGGCCCAGGATGGAACCGGTTTCCAGCTCGGCGCCGTCTTTGGCCAGCACCAGCCCTATTTTTCCGGTAGGGATCACCGTGAATGGCTGAAAGGTGATGGTATACTGCCAGATCCATTTCCAGAAATAAACGCCGGGCGCCAGCGTCTGCGCCTGGAAGCCGGCTTCGCCGGAAGTGGCGATGATCCTGCCTTCGGGCAATTCCTGTTTGCCCATCAGCACGAATTTTTTGGTAACCAGGCCGATCCTGTCCTGCGGCACGATCACCACGCCGAAGAACACACGAAGTATGAACCGGTAAAGCAATAAGCAAAGCAGGATGAGGCCGGCAATGACGGCCCATCTGATCCAGATTGAAGTTTCCATGTAATTATAGGTTTTAGGTTGTCAAGAATACAGGTTATATGATCTCCTTCAGGCAAAGACGTTTTGCCCGATGCATTCGATGCCATGCACCTGATGCAGCCAATGATTGGATAGATTGAAGATAAGCTTTGTGAAGCGGATTCAAATGAATCCAAGTCTGGCAGGGAGCGTTAAGCCCATGGCGGGAATGCCACGAAGGGAGACTGATGATGGATATTTTCCATAAAGGAATGATTGAATGCACAAAGTTTATACATTCCGGATTGCGGCGCTAATGAATTCGGGATGAACGGTAAAATGGGGGCGGGGTTGTTAGGCAGAGGGGGTAATGGGGTGATTGTCAGAGATATTAGTATGCGGCCAGTATAGCTATGAAAATGCTCATCTTTGGAAACAATAGTCAAATTTTCTACCAGTCCTTGTGAAATAATGATTCGATCAAACGGATCGCGATGGTGTAACAATATTTGTAATTTCATTGCTGACTATTTCCGGCAATTGAGGATCATCTTGAAGAAACCATAGCAGGGGATGATAAAAAATCCTGCTATGGAAAGCATCAAACCAATCAGCTCGCTTCCGCCGCAATCCGCTGATAATTCAACCGGTAGGTCTTCGGCTGGCAGTTCTTGAACTTCTTGAACTGCCGGTAAAAGAAAGGAATGCTTTCAAACCCCGATTCATAGCAGACCTCCGTAACCTGCTTGTCCGTTTCGATCAGCATCTTGCAGGCCCGGTTGATCTTGTATTCATTCAAAAAAGTGAAAAAGGATTTCATCATCACCTTGCTGAAGAAGCGGCAGAAATATTCTTCACTCATATTCACCTGCGCAGCTACGTCGGCAATGGTCATCTTGTTGCGGTAATTCTTCCGCACATATTGATAAACCTTGTTGATGCGCTCGTTGTTGGTCAGGTTGAGCTCATAGGAAAATCCGAGCGGGCACAGCAGATGATACTGTTTCGCTTCAGACAGCTCCTGCAATATCTGCATCAGCAGGATGAATCTTTCGAAATAGCCGAGCTTGACCAGTTGAAGCAATTTAGGCTTGATCTGCATTGCCGTTTCCTTGCTGAACTTGATGCCCCGGTTCGACCGCTCGAAAAGATTGTTGATGGATTCGAACTGCGCTTCGCGAAGCCATTGAATGAATTCCGCATTGAAATAGATCACTACCGCATCCGCAGGCTTGGCCGCTTCGGTGGAATTGATCCAGCAATGCGGAAGATTCGATCCCAGTAAAATAAAATCATCATTGAAAAAATTTTCCATGTGGTTGCCCACATAGCGCATGCCGTGATTGCTGAGGATGAACGTGAGCTCGAACTCCGGATGATAATGCCATGGATAATCGAACTCTTTATTGCTTCGCTGCCGCTCTATCTTGAAAAGCTTGGATTCAGCATGGCGAACGGGCTTATAAGCAGGTTTCATTGCAGTATGTTTTGGTTGAATAACTGTACTTTTTTGTTCTGTATTCACGGCCAGAGCCACATCTAAAGTACAAAATAAGATAATAATAGGTCGGTATCGGGTAAATCTTTGCCTGATTATGATCCTAATTTTGGATAAGACCAGAAATAAAATGTTATGAGAATAGTTGGCTGGCTGCTGCTTGTACTGAGCGTTACCGGTATGTCTCTCCGGACACAGAAAAATATTCCGGAAGACAAACAGGATGCGGATTCCCTGGCCGGGCATAAAGTTATGCTTGACGATCAGCATAAGATCATACCCTGGATAGCGCCGCCTGCCAATGCGTATGATCGCTTCCTGCACCTGCGCTGGGATTTCATCAAAACAAAAGCTCCCGCCAGCCCCGGGCCTGCCCCGAGATCATCGTATCCGCAATATTATTTCTATTGCGCCTACAAGGATAACCTGGAGCCCGATACCTGGATGAATGATGTTGGAGAAAAGATACCGAACTGGTTCGAATCCGCAAGGCTTTATTATGCCTATACAGGAGACGAATCGGTGATGCAGATCGTAAAAGGACTTGTCGATTACAGCCTCTCGCATGGCTTGTCCGATCAATCATTTTCCTGGCCGCAGTTCCCTTATACCTGCACCAATGCTGGCGACACCCTGTTCCGCGGATTTACCAGCGCCAAAAGACTGGTGCTGCATGAAGTGCAGGTAGACCATGCCGGCGATATCGGCCTCACCTATTACCGCATGTATCAATATACCGGCGATAAGAAATACCTGGAAGCAGCCATCCGGGTTGCCAATACCCTGGCCGCAAAAATAAGAACCGGCAATGCCAGCCGTTCTCCCCTGCCTTATCGCGTGGTGATGAATGATGGAAGGATCACGGCAGCATACGGAGCCAACTGGACCGGCTGCTACAGCCTGCTCAACAACCTCGCTGCAAAAAAACCGGGAAACATGCCGGCTTACGTCGATGCCTGTACGAAGCTGAAGGATTTTTTACTGAACTACCCGATGAAGACCGGCTATTGGACAGACGGCCACACCGACACCGATATCAAGAGCAATACCTATAAAAGCAATATGAGCGCCAGCAATATGACCCTGTACCTCTTCGATCATCCCGGCTTCGACCCCAACTGGAAAAAAGACATACCCGCACTGATCAAATGGACTGAGGACAATTTCGTTTTTCATTGCGCTCCCGGCGAACCCCCCACGCAATGGGGCGCCAATATAGTAGGAGAACAGGATTCCTTTCTCTACAAGATGGATTACCAGACCGCGCGCTACGCTGCAGCCTGCGCCCGCTGGTATGCTGTTTCCCACGATGAAGCCTATAAGGAAAAAGCCTTTCGCTCCCTCAACTGGGTAACCTATTGCATCGATTCCGCAGGCAAGGCTTTCGAAAGCCCGCTGAGCAAAGGCATACTGAGCTGGTGGTCGGACTGCTATGGCGAAGGCCCACGGATGTTCTATCATGTATTTGCAGCCATCCCCGAATGGGCGCCTGCGCATGAGAACCATATCCTGTATTCGGCAGGCATATTGAAAAAAGTGCGGTATGCAAAAAACAGCGTGGAGTATACCGCTGCAGATAATGAAGGAGAAGAATTGTTGCGCCTCGCTTTCAAACCGGCGGCTGTTACGCTGAACGGCATCCGGGTACGAACCACTTTGAAAGATCTGGGAGGAGGAGATTATGTGATCAAGATCAAAAGAGCAAAATCCGGACGCGTACTCGTTACCGGATCCTGATTCGAATATTTTTTACCAAAACCAATAACTGCTAAAACGTCTGCTATGAGTTTAAACTTACTGATTCGCAGGATGCTTCAAAGGAAGATCCTTTGCCTGCTCTTTACTGTTATAGTGACCGCAGGAATGGCCCAGGAAAAAGGGACCGTTACCGGAAAAGTAACGGACGGCGAAACGCCGCTGGCCAATGTATCCGTGCAGGTTCAGGGCACGGGGCAAGGCACCAAGACCAATGAACAGGGACTGTTCAGCATCAGCGCTGCCAAAGGACAGGTGCTTGTTTTCTCTTATGTCGGTTATGAACTGCAACGGCAAACCGTGGGCAACGAGCGGGAGATCGCCATCAGTCTCAAACGCACCAACGACAATACCCTGAACGATGTAGTGGTGGTCGGCTACGGCACCCGCAAAAAAGCAAACCTCACCGGAGCAGTGGCAACCGTATCGGCCAGGCAACTGGAAGACCGGCCCGTTACCAATATATCGTCTGCCCTGCAGGGAACCATGTCGGGCGTTACTGTGGTGAACAGTACCGGCCAGCCCGGAAAGGATCAGGGCACCGTGAGGATAAGGGGCATCGGCACGCTGGGCAACAGCGATGCAATGGTGGTGGTAGATGGCATGATCTCGCGCATGAACGATGTTAATCCGAACGATATCGAAAGCATCACTGTATTGAAGGATGCGGCTTCTGCCTCGATTTACGGATCGAGGGCTTCCAACGGCGTTATCCTCATCACCACACGCAAGGCCAGGAACGGGGAAGTGAGGGTTCATTACAACACTTATGTGGGCAAGCAAAAAGCCACGCGCCTGCCGGATTATGTGCCCTCCTGGCAGGGCGCTACCTTTTATAATGAAGCGCTGGTGAATGAAGGCAAAAATCCGCGCTATACCGATGAAGAGATCCAGAAATTCAAAGACGGTTCCGATCCCGACAATTATCCCAATACCGACTGGATGAAGCTTTTTTATCATGGCTCCGGCTTTCAGCAGAACCATTACGTGGATGTGAGCGGAGGAAATGACAAGATACAGACCCTGCTTTCGCTCGGCTATTTTTCGCAGGATGGCATCGTAAAAAATTCGGGGTTCAGCCGCTATACCGGAAGGTTCAAGATCAGCACCAAATTGGGCTCGCGGTTAACGGTGAACGGAAACCTCGCCTATACCTATGAAGATTTCCAGGAGCCCACCAATCCATACACCAAAGATTTTCCCGGCGTGCTCTGGGAGATCAACCGCATCGGCCGCAATGTGCCGTACAAATATTCGAACGGCTATTATGGTTATTTCGACGACGGCAATCCCATGGCCTGGCTGGAATCGGGAAGCCAGAACAGGAACCGCGCCTATTATATCAGCGGTATCGTCGACGCCGATCTCGAGCTGGTGAAAGGACTTCATTTCAAGCCCCTGCTGGGCTACCGGCTGAAGATGGATCGCTCTAAGGCCTTCATTAAAGATATTCAATACTACGACTGGAGAACCGGCGATCCTACCTTTTACCAGGGCCCAAATTCACTGACCGTATTCAATGACGACAGCTCCGTGATCACGCTGCAGGCCCTGTTGCAATACGACAAATCTTTCGGCAAGCACGATTTCAGGCTGCTCGGCGGCTACTCGCAGGAATATACCAATTACAATTACCTGCAGGGATACCGCAAAAATTTTCTGAACAACTCATTGAGCGAACTGAATGCAGGCCCGATAGACGGACAGCAGGCCACCGGCTCCTCCTATGAAGTGGCCCTGCAATCCGTATTCGGCAGACTGAACTACACATACAATGACCGTTACCTGTTTGAAGCCAATATCCGTTACGACGGATCATCGCGGTTTGCCAAGAACAACCGCTGGGGCGTATATCCTTCCTTCTCCGCAGGCTGGCGCATTTCGGAAGAAGAATTTTTCGATCCGCTCAAAGACCTGCTCTCCGATCTCAAGCTGAGGGGATCGTGGGGAAAGCTGGGCAACCAGACCATCGTGGGCAACTATCCTTATATCGCCACCATTGCTTCGGGACAGAATTATTCTTTCGGCGACGGCATTGCATCGGGCGTAGCTCCGGTAAACGGCGCCAATCCGGATATCCGCTGGGAAACCACTACTTCTACCGATATTGGCCTCGATGCCGCTTTCCTGAAAGGAAAGATCAGCTTTACTGCAGATTATTTTGTGCGCAATACCGATCATGTGCTGCTCGATATTCCGGTGGGCGGCGTGTACGGATTCAATCCGCCGGTGCAGAACGCAGGCGCCGTGCAGAACAAGGGATTTGAATTCGATCTCGGATATCATGGACGGAGCAATGGGTTCACCTACGACATTCTTGCCAATGCTTCCTTCATCAAGAACACCGTTACCAACCTGGCCGGCACCGATCCTATCATCAATGGATATACGTTCATGAAAGTAGGATATCCCATCAATTCTTTTTACGGATACCAGGCAGAAGGCATTTTCCAGACGCAGCAGCAACTGGATGAACATGCGGCTCAAAGCGGCGGCGTGATCGGCCTCGGCGACCTGATGTATAAAAATCAGAACAAGGACAATGTGATCGATGGAAGCGACCGCGTTTATCTTGGAACCTATTTCCCGAAAATGACCTACGGCCTCAACATCGCACTGGGATGGAAAGGTTTTGATTTCACGATCTTCCTGCAGGGCGCAGCAGGCGTTAAAGGATTCGTGCAGGGCGAAGTGCTGGGGCTGGTCAGCGATAAATACGGAAAGCCCACCAGCATTTTTGCCGACCACTGGACGGCCGATCATCCTACCGATAAATTCCCGCGCCTCTGGAGCTCTTATACCCAGAACGATCCCATGGCCAATCCCTCCTCTTTCTGGGTTCGCAATGCAGGATACATGCGGGTGAAGAACATTCAGCTCGGCTATACCTTCACCGGCAAATGGATGAGCAGGGTGGGGCTTCAGAAACTCAAGCTCTATTACAGCGGCCAGAATATTTTCACGGCCAGCAGCTTTTATAAATGGATCGATCCCGAAGCGCCGGCAGGCGAACGGGGATACACTTATCCCCAGGTATTGGTCAATACCATCGGACTTAATCTGACATTTTAATTCACGACAAATCGATACGGTATGAAAAATAAACTCATCGCAATAAGCATGCTGATCCTTTCCTGCTGTTCCTGCAAAAAAGATTTTCTCGACAGGCAGCCGCTCGATCAGTACAGCGAATCCAGCCTCTGGTCATCTGCCAACGACGCGCAGGCCGCATTGAACGGCTGTTATAAAGGCTGGGAAGACGGAAGCTGGATATTTTATATGGACTGCGCTTCCGACAATGCATTCAATCCCTATCCCTGGGAAGGCTATTCCATGATGGGCAATATGGGATTACTAACGCCAACGAATACCGGAAATGACAAATGGAATTTCAACACCATCCAGAAATGCAACTGGTTTCTGGCCAATGTGGATAAAACGCCGATGGATGATGCGCTGAAGACGAGGATGAAGGCCGAAGCCCGCTTCCTGAGGGCATATAAATATTTTGTGATGTCGCAGTTGTATGGCGATGTGCCGCTGATCACCGACAATATCTCAACCGAAGATGCCAATAAGGTAGCGCGCAACTCCAAGGATGAAGTAACGAAATTCGTGCTGGATGAGCTGGGCGCCATTGCCGCCGACCTGCCCGACAGCTATTCGGGAAGCGATGTGGGACGCATTACCAAGGGAGCGGCCTGGTCGCTCAAGGCAAGGGCCGAGCTGTTCAACGGGAAATATGAGGATTGCCTGGCATCCTGCGCCAATGTGCTCGGCAAATACAGCCTGTTTCCCAGTTACTCCGATCTTTTCCGCATACAGAATGAGCACAATCCGGAAATCATACTGGATGTTGAGTACATTGCCAATGATGTTCCGCTCACCAATCTCGGCGTGCTGGTAACGGAATCTTCGGGAGGATGGTGGTCGGTGAACCCCACGCAAAGCCTGGTGGATGCCTATGAAATGAATAACGGCAAGCTCATTACGGATCCGTCTTCCGGATATAATCCCGACGATCCCTACAAGAACCGCGATCCTCGGTTACAGGCCACCGTTATAGCGCCCGGCTCGCTGTACGAAGGCAAATATTTCGATCCATTGAATCCTTCTTCCATAGATTATTATGCCGTGTACAGCTATACCGGCTATGCTTCCCGCAAATTCACATCGCATCTCTCCGATTTCTCCGATATGTGGAACTGTGGGCTGAACATACCCGTTATACGCTATGCCGAGATACTGCTCATGTACGCCGAAGCGAAGATAGAGCTGAACCAGATCGACAATTCGGTATATGATGCCATCGATTCGGTTCGCACCAGAGCGGGCTTGCCGCCCACCGACAGGAGCGT
>CAYYZJ010000822.1:0-10145 GCA_964475615.1 uncultured Flavitalea sp.
AATGCGCCGCCTGAATCCTTAAAAACAAAAATTGTGCTTACATTTAAGCCATGCCTCAACTGAAACTGAAAGTCCGTAAAATCATCCGCGAAACAAAAGATGCAGCAACCATTTTACTGGAACCGGAAAACGGAAAGCCCATCGTATATGAAGCGGGACAGTTCCTGACTTTCATTTTCGACCGCGGCGCCCAGGAAATACGGCGCTCCTATTCTTTTTCTTCAGCGCCCGGCATCGATGAAATACCCGCCATCACCGTAAAGCGCATTACCAATGGCGAAATATCCCGCTTCCTGCTCGATCATCTTCGCCGGGGAGATATCCTTACTGCCCTTCCGCCATCGGGCAGGTTTACGCTGGAAACCGACGCCAGGCTGAGCAGGCAGATCATTTTCATCAGCGCCGGAAGCGGCATTACGCCGGTATTTTCATTGCTGAAGAAAATTGTCCGCGGGGAGCCGCTTACCAAAAACCTGCTCATCTACCAGAATCATGATGAGCAAAGCATTTTGTTCGGGAAACCCCTGCGCGCGCTCGAAAAAAACCATCCGGATCAACTGAAATGGATCAACCTGCTCAGCAGGCCGCAAAAGCATCGCCATGCTTCTCACCGGCTGAATAATTTTTTACTGGAAAAGCTGGTGAGCACGCATCAGTCCACCGACCGCGAGATGCTGTTCTATCTCTGCGGGCCTCCTGCCTTTATGCGCATGGCCTGGTTTACGCTGAAGCTGATGGGCTTTAAAGATGAGCAGATCAGGAAAGAAAATTTTACCATCGAGTACGTGCCTCCGCCGCCGCTGATAACGGATACCAGTCCCAAGGAAGTGATCCTTCATTACCGGCAGCAAACTTTTCGTTTTACAGTAAGCTATCCCAACAATATCCTGCAGGCTGCATTGAACCAGGGCATTGAGCTGCCGTATAGCTGCCGGGGCGGGCGCTGCTCCACCTGCACCGCCAAATGCCTGAAGGGAAAAGTAAAGATGAGCATCAATGAAGTGCTGACGGATAAAGACATGCAGAACGGGCTGGTGCTGACCTGTGTGGGATACGCTGAAACGAATCTCGAATTGCAGTTTTAGTTTACCGTTTTTAGTTTACAGTTCCCGGTTTTCAGTTTGCAGTTCAGCGAGTTCAAAGTTTGTAATGAAATTTCGCATTCAGAACTGTAAACCGTAAACTAAAAACGGTAAACTATTTCAGCTCTTCACTGGTAAATGCCAATGGCAGCAATGATGCAGCGTTGGGAATGATGTAAACCTTTCCTTCTGTTCCGCCGAGAATTAACCGGATGGGATGATTGGTTCGCTGCTCATATTCCTGCAGCGATTGCCGGCAGATGCCGCAGGGGCTGATGGGATGATCGCTTTTGATCTGATCGCTTGTATAGCTGATGGCTATTGTATCGATAGCTGTATCCGGATACAGGGAAGCAACTGCAGAAAGCAAAACCCTTTCCGCACAGATGCCTGCAGGGAATGAGGCATTCTCCTGGTTGGCGCCTGTAACCGATTTCCCGTTCGCCAGCCTCGCTGCTGCGCCTACGCTAAACCGTGAGTACGGCGCATAGGCATGCCCGGTAGCCGCCCTGGCCTGCTCCAGCAATAAAGCATCGGCTGCAGCAAGTTCATCAGCAGCATCATATACTTCAAAAGAAAACCGGTATTCGCTTGTTCTCATAAAATATTTACGCTACACTCCATTCGCACATTAGCAATCCGCACATCCGCACATTTACCTGATGGTTTTAAACAGCCTGCTCCAGCGCACGCCTTTGTTCCAGCTCATCCAGATCAGCCAGGCCTCTCCCACCACATGGTCTTCGGAAACAAATCCCCAGTACCTCGAATCCTGCGAGCCATGGCGGTTATCGCCCATCATCCAGTAATAATCCATTTTGAAGGTATATTGATTGGTCTCCTTGTCGTTGATGAATATCTTGTTGCCATTCATCTCCAGCTTGTTCTTTTCATACACCCGGATAGCCCTTTCATAGATCGGGTAGTTTTCAGGAGTAAGCGTAAGCGTTGCTCCTTTTTTAGGAATCCAGACCGGCCCGAAATTATCCCTCGACCAAAGGTGGATATTATCGTAAGGGAATACATCGTGCGTGCTGTCTATCTCCGGCTGTATCGATTTGGCCAGCCCGTTCTTCAGCATTTTTTCCTTGGCCACCTGGGTCAGCAGCATGCGGTATTGGTTCGGAACGCCGGTCTGCATCAGCTCTTCGGAATTGTTGACATCCACATTATATTCTTCCCGCATCACCGTTTCATCGAGCGGCTGGCCGCCGGTGGTTACGATATAGGTCGTTTCCGAATAAGAAGGGAAAGGCTGGGACTTGCCGTTGATGTATACCGCCTGGTCTTTGATCTGTAGCGTATCGCCGGCAATGGCCACGCAGCGCTTGATGTAGTTCTCCTGCTTGTCAACCGGCCTCACTACCAGCGGATATTGATCCGGATCGCTGAGCACGATCTGCCGGCCTGCATTCATATCGCCATGCCCGAGGGAACGGATCACATCGTAATAAGGGAGCTGCGACTGGTATTCATCCCTATTGATCACCGTATCGCCTGCCGGGAAATTGAACACCACTACATCATTTCTTTTCACGGGACTGGCAAACCATCTCGTATACGGTATCTTGATCCACTCCACATACGATTTTGTACCGATGAACGGAAGCGTGTGATGCACAAAAGGCATGGCCAGCGGCGTATTGGGTATGCGCGGGCCGTAGCTGAATTTGCTCACAAAAAGAAAATCGTTGATGAGCAGGGTCTTTTCCATCGATCCGGTAGGAATGGTATAGGCTTCAAAAACAAAAATGCGGATCAGGGTGGCGGCAACAACGGCAAATACGCCGGCATCGATCCATTCGCGGGCCGCCGATTTTTTATGTTTCCGCACGGCATCGGGGCCGATGAATTTGTCTTTTGGATTTAATCCCACATAAAGAAAATACAAGCCGGCAGTACAAACAGTAAGCGCATGCTGGTAAAACCTGAATTTACCAAAGGTCTTTACAAACTCTACCGCTATCCCCAACGTGATGAACCATCCGACCACCGGAATAAACTGCCAGAAAAACCAGTGCATCGGGCGCTTAGCGAGCTTCAGCATGACCCAGGAATTATAAAACGGTATCAATCCCCACCAGCCGGGAACCCCGGCTTTTTTGAACATGAAAAACAATCCGACAGCAGGAAGTATGAATAAGATAAGAGAAATCAATATCAGGATCAGAATCTGGTGTGCGGTCATTCCTTGTGATTTATAAATTGATCAAAAATAGCCATACTTGGTAATTACTTTCTTGGAAGAACATAATTTTCTACATCCGATTTGTTAATGACCTTTCCGGAAAGGATGATCAGCCGCTCCACTACATTGCGCAGTTCGCGGATATTGCCGCTCCAGTTATAGTCCTGCAGCGCTTTGATAGCATCATCGTCGATAGCTTTTTTGGCGATGCCGTAATCGCCGCAGATATCGGTCAGGAATTTATCGACGAGCAGGGGAATATCATCCCTGCGCTCATTGAGCGAAGGAACATGGATGATGATCACGCTGAGGCGATGATAGAGGTCGAGCCGGAAAGTTTTTTCCTCCACTTCCTTCAGCAGATCTTTATTAGTAGCGGCGATGACGCGGACATCCACGTTGATATCTTTATCTCCGCCAACGCGCGTGATCTTTCCTTCCTGCAATGCGCGCAATACCTTGGCCTGCGCATTGAGGCTCATGTCGCCGATTTCATCGAGGAACAAGGTGCCGCCATTGGCCTGCTCGAATTTGCCGATGCGTTGTTTCAGCGCTGAAGTGAAAGAGCCTTTTTCATGACCGAACAATTCGCTTTCGATCAGCTCGCCCGGAATGGCGGCGCAGTTCACCTCTATCAGCGGGCCGCCGGCGCGGTTGCTTTTTTCATGCACCCATCGCGCCACCAGCTCCTTGCCTGCCCCGTTTTCACCGGTAATGAGTATGCGCGCTTCGGTAGGCGCTACCTTGTCGATGGTTTCCTTGATCTTTTGCATGGGCATCGAAGAGCCGACCATTTCCTGCACCTTGCTCACTTTGCGCTTCAGCACCTTGGCTTC
This sequence comes from uncultured Flavitalea sp., assembly GCA_964475615.1. GTDB lineage: Bacteria > Bacteroidota > Bacteroidia > Chitinophagales > Chitinophagaceae > Puia. Next base: position 4,107 of record CAYYZJ010000822.1, read on the forward strand.
GGCAACCAGCGAGGTTTTGTCCATCGCATTGCGGATGGTGATGAGCAGGCGGTTGAGGTCGGGCGGCTTGGAGATATAATCATAGGCGCCTTTTTTCACTGCTTCAACGGCGGTTTCGATGGTGCCGTGGCCGGAGATCATGATGATGGGGATATCGGCATTGGCCTCCTTTGCTCTTTCCAGGAACTCGATGCCGTCGATCTTGGGCATTTTGATGTCGCAGAGAATGACATCGTATTCTTTTTCCCTGAATTTTTTCAATCCTTCCTCTCCGTCGCCGGCCTCATCTATTTTATAGCCTTCATAAGAAAGAATCTCACTCAATGTTTTGCGGATCGCTTTTTCGTCGTCGATGATCAGAATGTTGGACATGCTATGAATCCTCTTTTGATTGTAAAATAGCCAACCCGGCGACCATGCCGGTTAAAACTCCAAAAATAAGCATAGAAACCGAACCTGTTTACCCGCAGGTCAAGGCTTTTGCCAAAATCGGGTAAAAAAACCGGTTCAATCATCGTAAAAACCCCTTGCGCAGGCTGGAACAAAGCATTATCTTGTGATTGTCCAATAATTTTTGAAAAACGTTAAAATTCGTATCTATGAAGCAAGAGATGGAATTATCTGCCAACCCTACCGGTAAGATGTTTCTTAAACTGGCCGCTCTGGGATGCTGTTTACTGGGCTTTGCCTATTTTTCCATTTTATTACTCAACACAGCGCTCAAGGCATTTCATTAGTCTGAACTGAGATAAATGGGATTTTTGGGATGTATGGGAGATGGATGTTTTGTTTTTGCTTAATTCATCCATTTCCCATACATCCCATTCATCACAATTATCCCAGTTCAGACATACATCACTTCCTTAACCAGCTTTACTGTTCTCGGCACATCGGGCAATGCGGCGGCAACGAGATTGGGGGCGTAGTGCAGGGGCGCATCCGCAGAAGTAATGCGGCGGATGGGTGCATCGAGATAATCGAATCCTTCTTTTTGTATATGATAGCTGAGCTCCGATGAAACCGAGGCAAAAGGCCATTGCTCTTCCACGATCACCAGGCGGTTGGTCTTTTTCACGCTTTCCAGCACGGTCTTCCAGTCGAGCGGACGGATGGTGCGCAGGTCGATCACTTCAGCGCTGACGCCTTCTTTCTCCAGTTCGGTAGCGGCTCCCAGCGCAATCTTCATCATTTTATTATACGACACGATGGTTACGTCCTTGCCCTGCTTTTTTACATCGGCCTTTCCGAGCTCGATATAATATTCTTCTTCCGGAACCTCTGATTTATCGCCATACATCACTTCGCTTTCCATGAAGATCACGGGATCTTCTTCGTAGCGGATGGCCTGTTTGAGCAGGCCTTTGGCATCATAGCCGTTGCTGGGCGAAACCACTTTCAGTCCGGGTATGTTGGCATAATAACTCTCGAATGCAGTAGAGTGCTGGGCACCGAGCTGTCCGGCCGAGCCGTTGGGGCCGCGGAAAACGATGGGACAGCCGATCTGTCCGCCGCTCATCGCAAGCATCTTGGAAGCGGTATTGAGTATCTGGTCGAGGGCTAGGGCGGCAAAATTCCAGGTCATGAACTCCACTACCGGGCGCAGTCCGTTCTGTGCGGCGCCCACGCCGATGGCGGCAAATCCCAGTTCTGAAATGGGGGTATCGATCACGCGCTTGGGGCCGAACTCGTCGAGCATCCCCTGGCTTACTTTATAGGCGCCATTGTATTCGGCAACTTCCTCTCCCATCAGAAAAACGCGGTCGTCGCGGCGCATTTCTTCGTTCAGGGCTTCCCGCAATGCCTCTCTGAATGCTATTTGTCTCATTCTTGATGATTTATCGAGCCGCAAAAATATTGGGAAACAGGCAATCCAGCAAAAGATTGTCCGGCAAGCCGGTTTTGGTTCGTCATATTGTGCAAACCATTTTAATTTACAATCAAATTAATCATCATGAAAGAGTATCTGTTCATCTTCCGCGGCTGCGACAATCCCGATGCTTTCGATTCGCCCCAGATCATGCAGGAAAGCATGCTGAAATGGAAAACCTGGATCGATTCGATTGCTGCCAATGGAAAATACATTACGGGCCAGCCCCTGCTGCCGGACGGAAAAGTGGTCAGCGGCAAGCGGACAAAGATCACCGACGGGCCTTTTGCAGAAGGCAAGGAGATCGTTGGCGGCTATTTTCTCATCAGGGCCGAAAGCATGGAAGACGCCGTGGAAATATCCAAAGGCTGTCCCGGCTTTGAATTCGACGGCAGCGTGGAGATCAGGGAAGTGATGGCTATGTAATCCTGATTGAACCCCGAGCCAATCGACTACTCATAGGGAGGAGAAAATAGTAAATGGATTATTTTTAAACTCCTATTTTCTACTCCCTATTCACCACTCACTATCTATGAATCAATTCTGGCAATCGCTCGTTGAAGGCAGCTCTAACGGAGATGGATACCCGCTTTTCAGGCATGAGGCCGGCAAGCTGGTATCGGTGCTTACCCGGATCTTCGGCCCGCATAACCTCGAGCTGGCGGAAGACGTGGTGCAGGACACGCTGCTGAAAGCCCTTGCCCAATGGAAGATCAAGGGCATTCCCGATAACCCTTCGGCCTGGCTGTTTACGGTGGCCAGGAACAAGGTGCTCGACATCATCCGCCGTGAGAAGCGCCGCAAGCAGTTCTCCTCCGAGCTTTCGCACCTGCTTCAATCGGAATATACGTTGGTTCCGGTGCTGAATGAGATGCTCAGCAGCAAGACCATCGAAGACGACCAGTTGCGCATGATGTTCGCCTGCTGCCATCCTGCCCTGCCTGCCGAATCGCAGGCGGCCATGATCCTGAAAACGCTTTGCGGGTTCAGCGTGGCGGAGATCGCCAAAGCATTCGTTACCAATAAAGCCACCATCGAAAAAAGATTGTACCGCGCCAGGCAGCAGTTCCGGGAGGAGAAGATCGGCTTCGAGATCCCTGCTTCGCACGAATTGAAAGACAGGCTCAACAATGTGCTGCTTTCCATCTACCTTCTGTTCAATGAAGGATACAGCTCCACGCAGCACGAAAAGCTTGTGCGGGAAGACCTGCTCGGCGAAGCCATGCGCTTATGCCGGCTGCTGGCCAATCATGCTGCAACCAGCTCGCCGGAAGTATGGGCGCTGCTGGCGCTGATGTGCTTCACCAATGCCCGCAATCCGTCGAGGCTGGATGAAGATGGGAATATCCTGTTGCTGAACGAGCAGAACCGCAATCAATGGAACAGGGAGCTGATACAAATGGGTTGCGATTTCCTCAACCGCTCGGCCCAGGGCGAAACGCTGAGCGCCTATCACCTGCAGGCAGCCATTGCCTATGAGCATTGTACCGCCGCTTCCTACAACTGCACCAACTGGCGGAATATCCTTCATTACTATACCCTGCTGTACCAACTGCAGCCGAGCGCCATCGTGGCATTGAACCGCGCCATCGTAATCAGCGAGCTGGAAGGCGCAGCAGCAGGCATTGCCGCCATCGAGGCCATTCCCGATCTTGCGTCGCTCAAACAATACTATCTGCTGCCGGCCACTCTCGGTCAGCTATATGCGCAGTTGAACGAGGCCGGAAAAGCGAGATCGTATTTTGAACAGGCAATCCATCTCACCCAATCGAATGCGGAAAAGAACCTGCTGATGGAAAAGCTGAGGAACCTGCAATGAACCCGGCTTCATTTTCGGGGATTCAGCAGGTTGCTATCGGCCAGCCAGTCAGCCATGCGCTGCGGCCAGGTTTTGATCGAATTCAGCTTGGATCGCCTGCCCATATTGAAACCGTGATCGCCTTTCTGGAAAATATGTACCTCCACGGGCACTTTGGCCTTGCGGTATTTTTCGAGCAGGCTTACGATGGGAGCGACGCAGCAGGGATCGTCATCGGCGGCCACCATAAATGCAGGCGGCGCATCGGGAGGAACGGTATCGGGAACAAAAAGAGGGCCCGGATAAACCAGCATCTGGAAATTGGGCTTGCCGTTCAGCCGGTCTACCGGATCGGGAGCATCGGGATTGCCGTTGCCCGGCTGATAAGCGATCATCGAAACCACTTCTCCCCCTGCTGAAAAGCCAAGCATGCCGATGCGGGCCGTATCGATATTCCATTCCGCAGCCCGGCTTCGCAGCAGGCGCATGGCGCGATAAGCATCCTGCTTCACTTCCCGCTCCAGCGAATACGGCGAATTGGTATCGCGGGCCAGCCGGTATTTGAGCACAAAAGCCGCTACACCGATGCTGTTGAGGAAAAGCGCCGGCTCTATTCCCTCTGCATTGAACACCAGCAGGCGATGGCCTCCGCCCGGGCAGATCAGCACCGCAGCTCCTGTTGCCTTTTCTTTCGGCGGAAGAAAAACAGTGATGGAAGGATTATGAACATTGCGAACCCAGTAATCTTTTGCCAGCTCCGGCTCGTTGCGCCTGTTCTCATAACCGGGCGCTCCATTAGGCCAGAGCGGGACTACCGGCCTGTCCTGTGCTTTTACAATACAAGGCAGAAGAAACAAGCAAAGGCAGATAATGCGCCATGCACGCGCAGCAGTATGGTTTAACATGATGGTTCGGGTATTTATAATAAAGATAATCGATTCGCACTATTCACCTGCCTAAACCGTCCATACGTCAAAGAAATTTCTGTACCGGCATTGCTGCGGCTAGTTTTAGGTCATAAAAAATTTTTGATCATGCAAACAATGCTTTATGAGACCGCTGCCGCTCCCAAAACAGAGCTGCTTTCGCAAACACACACTGCCCCAACAACCGCCGGCCGCCTGCTTTATATCGACAACCTCCGCTGGGTGATGATCATGCTGGTGGTGAGCATGCATGCGGCGGTTACTTACAGTCACCTGGGAAGCTGGTATTTTATGGAAGACAGCCCGGTGAGCATTCCGGAAACCTTTGCCTTTGCCACTTACCAGGTAACGCTGCAATCTTTTTTCATGGGCTTCCTGTTCTTCATTGCCGGTTATTTTGTTCCGAAAGCATACGATACCAAAGGCCCGGGCAGGTTTATGAGAGACCGCTTTTTCAGGCTGGGACTGCCGCTGCTTTTCTTTGTATTCATCCTGCAGCCAGTGAGCATTTATTGCATATTCCTTTTCGACAAGCAGGCGCCCTGGACAAATTTCTGGGATCTGTACAGCCATTACATTACCAGATTAAGATGGCTGAGCGGCACAGGCCCGCTCTGGTTTTGCGAAGCCCTGCTCATTTTTTGCGGGGTGTATACCTTATTCAGGATGCACTGGCAAAGAAGGTCATCGGCAAAACCATTCCTCCATGCAGAAGCACGGCTTCCGGGAAAAACGATCATCTGGGCATTCATTGCACTCATCGCCTTATGCAGCTTTACCGTACGCATATTCTGGCCCAGAGGAACTTCTTTTTATAATCTTCAGTTCTGCTATTTTTCTCAATATGTATTTTTCTTCATGGCAGGCATCCTTGCTTACCGCGGCAATTGGCTAAGCAAAATACCGGCAGGCATGGGCAAATACTGGGGAAGAATGGCCCTGATTGCAGGAATGATTTTGTGGATAGGCCTGATCGTTAGCGGAGGTGCACTCAAGGGACAGTATGCGGCTTATGACGGAGGACTGCACTGGCAAAGCCTTGGCGAATGCTTCCGCGAACAACTGGTGGGCGTAGGACTTTCTATTTTCTTCCTGGTGTGGTTCAGGGAAAGGTTCAACAGGCAGGGAAAGCTCGCCGGATTCTTTTCGGCCAATGCATTTGCCGTATACGTATTCCATACGCCCGTGCTGATAGTGCTATCCAAGGTCCTGATCGGCATGCACTGGCCCCTGCTGGTAAAATTCCTGCTGTTGACATTGCTGACGATCCTGGTCACCTACACTCTTTCTGCGGGATTCTTAAGAAGGCTCCCCTTGCTAAAAAATATACTGTAACTTGTTAAAAATCCCACGCGTGCGCCATCGTTTCTGGAAATACCTGTTCCCCCCCTTGTACGGACTGACGGTCTACTTTACCATCCGTCTGCTGCTGGACTCGGTGACGGGTA
>CAYYZJ010000823.1:0-3528 GCA_964475615.1 uncultured Flavitalea sp.
AATTATGCCTCGCCCGGGGAAGCGGTGCAGGCTGCTGCATTGTCCATGCCGTTAAGATCAGGGCCAGGGCTGTTTTGGGGATACCCATCTATCGTCATTTAGCACGGTTTTGGTTTATATGCCGGCAGGGATGAAGATAATCATTTTTTAAATCCTTCAAGCAAAAGCGGTTTGCCTGTTTTATCCATTCACACTTACATTTGTTATAAAACTGATATCATGAAGTACGGGAAGTTTTGGCCGGCATGTTGTGTAATCTTTTTATTATTTTTTAATCAAGCAAAAGCGCAATCGGTGCAGAAAGGAAATTATGTATTGGTGATCCATGGCGGGGCCGGCACCATCCTCAAAAAGAATATGACGCCGGCAAAGGAAGAAGCCTATCGTTCCGGACTGAGGCTGGCACTGGAAGCCGGCTATCTCGCCCTGCAGTCGGGCAAATCGGCCCTCGATGCAGTGGAAGTAACCATCAAGGTGCTGGAAGACGATTCTTTGTTCAATGCCGGCAAGGGCGCTGTGTTCACGCACGACGGCCACAATGAGCTCGATGCGGCCATCATGGATGGCAGCACATTGGCTGCCGGGGCTGTGGCCGGCGTAAGAACGATCCGCAATCCCATATCGGCGGCAAGGGCGGTGATGGAGAGATCGGGACACGTGATGCTTACCGGCCGGGGAGCGGAAGAATTTGCTAAGGAGATGGGGATACAGATCGTCGATACGAGCTATTTCCGCACGCAGCAACGCTGGGACGACCTGCAGAAAGCCCTGAAAGCGGATTCACAGAAAAGCGCCTCTACTCACGGTCTTGCACAACCGCAAAAACCCGCCGATGAAAAATTCGGCACCGTAGGCTGCGTGGCGCTCGACAAAAAAGGGAACCTGGCTGCAGGCACATCAACGGGCGGCATGACCAATAAACGATATGGCCGGATCGGCGATTCGCCCATTATCGGCGCAGGCACTTATGCCAATGGCACGGTCGGTGTTTCCTGTACCGGATGGGGCGAGTTCTTTATCCGCAATGTGGTGGCCCATGATCTGGCGGCCCTGATGGAGTACAAGAATATGTCGGTGCAGGACGCCGGCAAAGCGGTCATCGATAAAGTCGGTAAAATGGGCGGAACCGGCGGATTGATCGCGCTTGACAAAAACGGCAATATGACCATGCCTTTCAATACCGACGGCATGTACCGGGCAGCCATAACTGAAGACGGAAAAATTGAAATATTCATTTATAAAGATTAATGCAGAACGCTGAACGCATAACGCATTTAGTGTTAGATTTGCAGTCCTCCTTATTATATACATCTAAAAATAAAAACATGAAACGCACAGCAACCGCTCATTGGAAAGGCGATCTCAAAGCCGGGAAGGGAACCATTTCTACACAGAGCACCACGCTCAATCAGGCGCAGTATTCCTTCAATACCCGTTTTGCTGACGGGGTAGGCACTAATCCTGAAGAACTGCTTGGCGCTGCGCATGCCGGCTGCTTTACCATGGCCGTGAGCGCTGCCCTGACCCAGCAGGGCTTTACTCCCGGCGACCTGGATACCAAAGCAACCGTGGAGCTGGATCCTGCTGCCGGTCCCAAGATCACCAATATCACGCTGGAACTGACTGCTTCATCCATTGACGGCGTGTCTGAAGAAAAATTCAAGGAGATAGCAGAAGCCGCCAAAGGCAACTGCCCGCTGTCGAAAGCACTGAGCGCAACGCCGATCACTTTGCAGGTAACTTACGGTAAGGCATAAGCGAAGGCAGAAGGCGGGGAGGTATAAGGTAGAAGGTGAAAGGTGTAGGGTATAAGGTATCATTGGTCTTATGCCCTACACCTTTCACCTTCTGCCTTTCGCCCTGGGCTGTATTCAACTGGTTCTGCACCGTTTTTTGGGATATGTTCAGGCGGCCGGCAATTTCCCTGGTGGAAAGATCATCAGTATAATGGAGAAGAAATATTTTGCGGGCGCGGTTTATCCGCTATTGGGGCGAGGAGCATACATTTTCCAGTCCGGCCAACATCAAAGATATGTGGGAACAGATCTTCATAGAGATCAGTTATCCGGGCGATAAAGACCTGACAGCAATAACGGTGCTGTATAAGGGAATAACCAGGGAAAAAATAATTTGGCTGGGCCATGAACTGGCTAAGGCCTGTATTTGCCGGTCATACCGGATCGGCAATTGATCCATATTTGCAAAATCCATCAGATCCGCTATATTTACAGTCTGCTTCACTTCTATCCAATCCTCATTAAAATCTGTTCGGTCGCCCGGTTACACCAAAATACATCAATATGAAACGGGCAATGCTGATCATGGCAGCCATATCGGTTATATTTACCTGCTGCCGCAAATCATCCGCTATTCAAACCGAACAGCGATCCATCACCATAACGGCCAATGCCAATACCGGATCAACGATCGATTCAATTAAAGTCAACGGGAAATTGCTAAATGCCGCGTTTCCTTTAAGCGCAGGAACAACGGGCAGATCGATTACTGTTTTTAGCGGTGATCTGGCCGCGAATGCAAGCATCAACATTTATATGAATCTCAAAGAAGGCGAAACCATCAGGCTTACGGATGCAAACGGAAAGGTTTTCGAGCAATACATGAGCGCCGACCTGCTGCAGGTGCTTCATCTCATGGTAGGCCAGGCCAGCAGCCCCGATCCGCAGACGGGAAATATTGAAGTGCCTGATTTCAATGTAGTGGAAACGAATATCGAATTTGATGATGCCGCTTTAGGTTACGGATATTTCAGACCGGTGATCGCAATTGTAAAATAGAATCAGGCTGCTCTTTTCATGAATCTGCATTGATTATTTTAAGCAGGGCCAAAGCATGATTGTACTCTTCGTCCCTGGCGCCATACAGCAGGCTAACTGTTTTATGTTTATGTATATCGGATTGCAGTTCGGCCAATGCTTCAGAGCCCTTGATCTCGGTGCGGTATTTAACCTGGAATTGCTGCCATTTTTCAGGGTCATGATTAAACCATTTGCGCAGGGCTGTTGAAGGGCCGATGTCTTTCAGCCATTTGTCCACCTGCGCATCCTCTTTTTTGATTCCGCGTGGCCAGAGGCGGTCTACCAGTATGCGGTAGCCGTCTGACCGGGAAGCAGGTTCATACACCCTTTTTATTTTGACAGGCATATCCTAAAGTTACGGACTTAGCATATTAAGTTTAATTTTATACCATATCCAAGAATATGCCTGAACTGGTAAAAGCAGCACAAGCCGGCGATGTGCATGCCTGGATGATATTGTACCGGCAGCATTATCCCTGGCTATACGCCCTGGCCTTGCGTATTTGCAGTAATAGTCCTGCCGCGAAAGATGCAGTACAGGATACCTTTATACAGGCCTATCTGAAATTGGAGCAGTTGAAAGATCCCGCTGCTCTTGCAGCCTGGCTAAAGACCATGCTTATGCGAAATTGTTACCGGGTAAGAAATGCCGGCGGGGCAACCAGCCTTATTCCATTGGAAAATGATATTTTCCGGGAAGATGAGATCAACC
>CAYYZJ010000824.1:0-1773 GCA_964475615.1 uncultured Flavitalea sp.
ATGGGACTTTCAGCCGATAAGGTGATGATCAATATTCAACGTTACGGGAACACCACGGCAGCAACCATTCCGCTTTGTTTATGGGATTGGGAAAGCAAACTGAAAAAAGGCGATAACCTGGTCTTTGCTGCTTTCGGCGGAGGATTTACCTGGGGAGCTACGCTGGTGAAATGGGCAATCTGAACCGGGATGAGTGGGGTGGATGAGATGTTCGGGATAAATTTGGAACCTCTTTTAAAAACAATAACTTGAAACATCTATTTGCATTGCTCTGCCTTGCCAGCAGCGCCGCCTTAGCCCAAACATCCAACATCATTACCGATAAACGCCTGGCCACGCTTGATACGGCTTTTGCCAGGGCGCTTAAAACCTGGCATGCGCCCGGCTTTGCAGTAGCTGTTGTTGAAAGGAACAAAATCATTTATGCAAAAGGGTTCGGTTACCGCAATTATGAAAATAAAATTCCGGTTACACCCAATACCTTGTTTGCCATCGGCTCCTGCACCAAGGCCTTTACTGCCGGCCTGCTGGGCATATTGAGGCAGGAAGGCAAGGTGGACTTCGACAAGCCCGTGCGCAATTATCTGCCCGGGCTGAAATTCTATTCTGCCGATTTGAATGAAAAGGTCACGCTGCGCGATATGATGTGCCATCGAACAGGACTGCCGCGCCACGATCTTTCCTGGTATTATTTCAACACTTCATCGAGAGACAGTCTGCTGCAGCGCATTCAGTACATGGAGCCATCGGCCCAACTGAGGGAAAGATGGCAGTATAATAATTTCATGTTCATGGCACAGGGCGCTGTTGTGGAAAAGATCACCGTCAAAAGCTGGGAAAGCAATGTGCGCGAAAAAATTTTCCAGCCGCTCAACATGATCAGCTCCGATTTTTCGGTAAAAGACCTGGCGCAAAGCAGTGATGGCGCAACCGGCTACGGCCTGAAAAACGACAGCATCATCAAAAAGCTGGATTATTATTCCATCGATGCCATGGGCCCTGCGGGAAGCATCAACAGCAGCGTAATGGAAATGGCCAACTGGGTAATCACCTGGATCAACGGAGGCAAATTCAACGGCAAGGAAATCCTGCCTGCCGTTTATGTGGGTGAAGCCATCAGCTCGCAAATGGTCATGGCCGGCGCTTTGCCCGATAAGGAAAAAAAGGATCTTTATTTTTCCAACTATGGGTTTGGATGGGTGCTGTCGTCCTACAAAGGACATTATCGTGTAGATCATGGCGGCACTATCGACGGCTTCTCCGCCAATACCTGCTTCTTCCCTTCGGACAGTATCGGCGTCGTGGTATTGTGCAACCAGAACGGATCTTCCGTTCCTTCCATTGTAAGAAATCTTATCGTTGACCGGTTGCTGGGATTAAAATATTCCGACTGGAATACCGATCTGAAAAATGCAGGGGACAAAGCCAAGAAAACTGAGGAGGAAGGAAAGAAGGCCTCTGTTTCCACCCGTAAGCTCAATACCAAACCTTCCCATGAGCTTAAAGATTATGCGGGCTTTTATAACAATAACGGATACGGGCAGTTTGAGATCATTACGCAGAACGATTCGCTGTTTGTATTCCTGGGCTCGCATATCTGGTGGCTGCGGCATTATCATTACGATGTATTCGAGCCTTTTGAAAAGGATCCCAAGGAAGGCATCGATACCAGCGATAAAAGCGAACCTGTGCAGTTCCAGATGAATACAGCGGGCGATATAGAAGGCGTGCTGATCCATTTTGAACCCACGCTAAAGCCTATATTGTTTTCCA
>CAYYZJ010000825.1:0-2432 GCA_964475615.1 uncultured Flavitalea sp.
TCCTGATTTGCCCAGCACCACCACATTTTCCGCTGACCGCACAACCAGGTTAAAATCATCCAGCACGATATGGTTTCCGAATCGCTTGCATAAATGCTCGATCGCGATAACAGGTTTCATTTCCTTATTTTCGGCATATATTGATTTCTGAAGCGTGTTAACCTGCATTTTATTTAATTTAATCCAAGCAAGTCCGTTACCTGAACAACAATAAGATCAATGATAAAGACCAGAATGGAGGAAACCACCACCGCTGAATTGGCGGCTATGCCTACTCCTTCGGTTCCCCTGGTTGAATTGTATCCTTTATAGCAGCCTACCACTCCCACGGCAAAGCCGAAAAAAAATGTTTTCACAAAAGCAGGAAGCACATCGCCATAACCAAGGTTATCAAAGACCTGCCGGAAAAAAAGACTGAAGCTGGTAACGGAGCGGATATTAACTCCCAGGTATGAACCGTAAAGGGCAATGGCATCGCTTAGTATCACCAGAACGGGCAGCATCAGCGTAGAGGCAACCACTCTTGTCGCCACCAGGTATTTGAATGGATTGGTGCCGCTTACTTCCATAGCGTCTATCTGTTCGGTTACCCTCATGGATCCCAGCTCGGCCCCGATGCTGCTGCCGATCTTGCCGGCAAAGATCAATGCCGTGATCACCGGCCCTATTTCCCGTACAATCGAAATGCCTACCATAGCCGGCAATTGCGATTCAACGCCATATTCTATCAGTGAAGGGCGCAATTGCATGGTCAGCACAAGCCCCATGATGAATCCGGTCAATCCTACCAGCGGCAGGGATTTATACCCGATGACATAACATTGCCTCGCCAGCTCCTTTGTCTCATACCTTGGCCTCAGGCCCCATATAAAAAAGCGGAGGGCGAATTTTGCCGTATCGCCTGTTTCCCCGAAGAATTGCCTGGTTTTGGATGATAAAGCCATAAGAATAACTATGCTGTAAATCTCCGACAGGCAGCGATTGTTTATTATGAAACCGGTCAGCAGGGATAATGATTATAATCAGGATGTTGCCCTGTGACCAGGATCATTTTGATGATTGATGCCGGTCATTTTAAAGAACAGCCATGCAGCCTTTCTTTGTAAACAGATAACAGATTTTTTATGGAGAACATTTTATTGGCAATAAATGCCGAAAGCCCAAACTGGAATACACTCGATTTCGCCTGCTATATTGCAAAGGTCACGGGTTCGGGACTTACCGCCGTATTCCTGGAGAATTTAGCGGCAGAAGAGAAGCTTGTTATTAAAAAAATGTATGAGGCCACTTACATTGATTGGGAGCTGGATGAGAACTCGCCTCGTTACCAGGAGAAAATGAAGCTGATTGAACAGAACATCGAGCGGTTTAAAAAGCGCTGCGCCGAACATGGAATAACAAACAGTATACATCGCGATAAGGATGCTCCGAACAAGGATCTGATCAGCGAAACAAGGTTTGCCGATGTTCTGATCCTCGATCCTGAAATGTCGTTCGACAGCTCAGCCAGGCGGTTGCCCACCGGCTTTGCAAAGAAAATCCTCGAGGGATCGGAATGCCCGGTAATCATTGCCCCCTACGATTTTTATGCAATCGACGACCTGGTTTTTGCCTATGATGGAAGCAGATCGGCAGTATTTGCCATAAAACAGTTCATCCATTTGTTTCCTGTATTCGGGAATAAGAAAATAATCGTGTTGCAGGTGGAGGAAAATCCGGATTCGCCTGTTATGGAAACCCGGGAAATAGAAGCATTGCTGAAAGCGCATTATACCGATATCCAGCCACAGGTTTTACAGGGAAAACCGGATAATGAATTATTCAAATACCTGCTCAACAGGAAGAACAGTTTCGTAATAATAGGCGCTTACGGACGCAGCTTTATTTCCAATTTGTTCAGACACAGCACGGCCGAATTGATGATGAAGGCCATCGATCTGCCTATATTCATTGCGCATTGCTAAACACAACAGTGTTATGAAATGCTCTTTTGAATATCCGGCCTGTTACCTGATTTATCTCAGCCTTTTACCTGAGCGCAGTCTTTGGAAACGCCTTGCCTGCTAATTTACCTTGGCATAAAAATTATTAAAAATCTAAACAAAGGAGGTTATTATGTCAACCAAATCAGTTATCAAAAGCAGTGAGTTGTTACCCTCGTCCGTATTTGATGATTTTTTCAGGCCCTGGAATGATTGGTTCAACAACGGCAGCAGCTTCTGGAACCGTGCATTAACAGTTCCGGCTGCAAACATTACAGAAACAAAAGACGATTACAAGGTATCGCTGGCAGCCCCTGGCCTGAAGAAAAGCGACTTTAAAATTGATGTGGAAGCAAACATGCTTACCATCAGCAGTGAAAAGGAAGAAAGCAAGGAGGAAAAAGATTCAAAGTATACCAGGAAAGAGTACGGCTATTCTTCATTCAGCCG
>CAYYZJ010000826.1:0-3777 GCA_964475615.1 uncultured Flavitalea sp.
CTGATGAAAAAGGTCTTCCGGAATGCGGTCATAGATCCCTTCCCGGTTAACGATGAAACGGAATCTTGATTTTTTGGATTGATCGAAGGATGCTTTTTCAACCCGTTCAATATCGCGGTGATAGTTTCTTTTGAACAGGCCGGTGCTCATCACCAGGATATTGTCCAGGCTGCAGTCGTCCGACAGCAAATCTGCCAGCACGATCTCCAGCCTTACATCGAACGGCATTTGCTCCAGGCGCTCCTGTATTTTTTCTGCATCGGTCATAATCATGAATTGGCCAGTTTCAACTGGAACGGGATATTGTTGACGGATTGCTTTTCCAGTTTCAATTGCAGTTCGCGCAGGCGCTGCTGCCATTCCTGCTCATCGAAGCTTCCCGGTTCGGGCGCAACCATGATCTGCATGCAACGGATAAAGCCTTCGCCTGCCGCCGGACTTTTGACATATACTTTATTGTATTCGATCCGGCGCGCAGCCTTGCCCAATTCGGTTTGCACTACGGCTTGCAGGTCTTCGCGGGTAACGATACGCTGATGGGTCAGCAATAATTTTTTATACTGCTCTATTTTTTCCGCATCGGTGAATTTGTCGCGCCCTCCCTGGGTAGGCACAATGAAAAAAAGCGAATTTGTTTTAACATGGCTGTTCCTGTACGGCAACAGCCGCGAGCCGATAGGGATCTTATTGGCCGATGCGCCGTTGCAGCTCCAGAACTCGATCGTGATATGCGCGCCTTCCGATCCCGACCGGATGATCAGGTATGGATAAGGCGATTGCTTTTTGCGCTGCATCTTTATTTTATCCTCTAGCCGCGCGAGCACCTGGTTCAGCTCGCGGATGTTCTGGATGAGGAAGTCTTCTCCAAGCGAAGAAAAAAAAGAGCTTTCTTCCCTGATGATCTCCGTAAGATTGACCAGCGTTTCATAGCTGTTGCGCTCATCGAAACGGTTAATGCCATAACGAAGCGTGTATGTTTCGGCGGTCAATGTTTCTGCACTGGAAAGCGGCACCGGTTTGATGGATTGCCCCTGGCTGTTCACGATCTCCTTTACCGACAAAAAGCTGCCTTCTGTTTCCAGCGGAACAATGTTCAGGCTCTGTGCCAGCTTATAGCTGAACTTGTTCAACTTGCGGTTGAGCACGGGAACGGCATTCATGCTGCAAAGCACATTATCCAATGCATGCTGCGGAATGACCGGCGGAAAACGGATTTCGATCCAGAGCAAAGGATCCTTTAATGATCTCAATGTGTTTTTATCGAAGAGCCGTTCAAATACCGGCGGATAAACACTCCGTTTAACCTTCAACTGATCCAGGGTTTCCTTAGACGATATGCTGATATAATGCCTGTTGAACAGTTCGATGATATCTTCTTCGATCTTTTTCATTACATCGAACTCTTTTTTTAAATCTGCGCCCGGATCGGCATCTTCATCCGGCAGGGCAAAGCCCGCACGATGCCGCAGCGGAGCATCCTGCAATGACCAGTGCGAATAAGGCAGGTACTGATACCAGGTTTCGCTTTCCGGTTCATTGAACCAGTTGAAGAAAAAAGATATGCCTTCCAGTGATGCCAGCTCTTCATTCAAATCCAGTCCGAGCCAGAGGCAATGCTGGTGGTCGATGCTTTTGCCCGAGGCCGTTGCCATGGAATTTTTCTGAATGCCTTCTTCCATGCTGAAGAGTTCCCTGCTGCTGGCGATGTAGCGGATGAAGCCGTCTACGATTTTGGTGGGGTGCGATGGCGAAAAATACAGGTCGGGCGATTGCCCCTCGCGCTTGCGGTCGCCTGCCACGGGCTTGTAGAGAAAAAGGGCGTCGGGATATAGAACGGCAGCGGGTTCTGAGGAGATGACCTGTATCAGTCCGTAAGCCGGTTTAACGGAGATGGTTCCCGGATAAAGCAATTCCGCGAGGCGCTCGAGCATGCGGTTCTGCGTTTTCCCGATCTCGCCGGCTATCTTCTCGAACTCAACGGCGCAGGCTTCGATCAGCAAGGTAACCAGCGGATCGAAATCATCCATTTCGGATTCTGCAAATCCCCATATTTCCGCTGCCCGCCTGAGCATGCGGTTCTTCACTCTTTCGCGCGAAAAATATTTCTGGCTCAATTCTTCTGTCGGCACGATATTGCTTTTAGGATTCAAACTGTTTAAAATTAGGTTGGCATTGCAGTATCGCCAATCCCTCATTTGGGTGGTATGAAAAATGTTTTTTATGCTGTAGCTTTAAAAAAATAATTCATCATGGGTAAACCTGCTGCGCGGATTGGCGACATGCATATCTGTCCGATGCTGACGCCGGGCCTTCCGCCCATACCGCATGTCGGCGGCCCGGTCATGGGGCCGGGATGTCCTACTGTATTGATCGGCGGTTCGCCTGCTGCGGTGGCCGGCGACATGTGTACCTGCGTAGGCCCTCCCGATGTGGTTGCGCTAGGATCAACAACCGTACTGATCGGCGGAAAGCCTGCAGCCAGGATGGGCGACCAGACCGCCCATGGCGGATCGATAACAGCGGGGTTGCCGACTGTGCTGATCGGTGGATAGAGAAGGTGGAAGGTAGAAGGTGAAAGGTATAAGGTATAAGGTGGAAGGTATAAGGTGGAAGGTTGAAGGTATAAGGTGAGAGTTAAAATTTTACTTTATATATCTTCCACCCTACGCCTTCCTCCTTACACCTTCTACCTTAAATGATGTGTTCCTTCAACGCCTTGGCAATGGCTTCCTTTCCGCAATTGACGTGCAGCTTGGTATAAATATTCTTGAGGTGGGAGCGGGCGGTTTCAAAAGAAATGTCCAGTCCCGATGCGATCATTTTGGTGCTGTATCCCCTGGTCAGCATCATGAGCACATCCAGCTCGCGGGGAGTGAGATAATACTGGTTCACCTTGCCATGCTGAAAACTGTTCAGCACGCGGCGGGCTATAGATGGCGACATAGGTGCGCCGCCTTCCACCACTTCATGTATGGCGTCGAATAGCCGGGATGGCGAAGTTTTCTTGAGCAGATAGCCATTGGCGCCCGCACAGAGGCACTGGAACAGCTTTTCATCGTCTTCAAAAACGGTGAACATGATCACGGCCGTTTCGGGCCTGGCTTCCTTTACCATGGTCACGCCCCTGATGCCGCTCTCGCCAGGCATATCGATATCCATCAGCACCACATCGGGCTGATATACGCGGATGATATTGCCGGCATCCTTGCAGTTGTTGTAATCGCCGGCCACTTCATAGTTGCCCGTGTTCTTCAGCAGGAAAACAAGGGATTCCCGTAAATTATCATTGTCCTCGAATATGATAATGCGTAATGCCATTACGCTGTAAGTTAGTTTATGGTAATAAGCGGTCATATCACTCATTAGGGCGATCTATAGGCAAGCTGATCAGCAACTGGGTCCCCATTTGCCTTCCGGTTTGGATAATCATTTTTCCTTTCCATTTCTTTACTCTCGCATGCATATTCTTCAGGCCGTTGCGGTGGGTGGACTGGCTGATGTCGAATCCTTTGCCATCATCCTTGAATACCAGCTCCAGGGCATTGTCTTTTTCTTTTACCGTGATCCAGGCATTGCCTGCAGTGGCATGCTTATGGATATTGTTCAATGCTTCTTTATAGATGAGATAGATATCGCGCCGCTGTTCCATCTTGAGTTTCTGAATGGAGAACTCCTCATCCATATCGAGGTGGCAGGTGATATTGCCGCAGAGCTCGAAGAGTTCGGCGGCATAGCGGCGCATGCGCGCGATGGTTTCATCGAGCGTATCATTTTTGG
>CAYYZJ010000827.1:0-2581 GCA_964475615.1 uncultured Flavitalea sp.
AAATAATAACTTGAGTGTTGAGTGTTAAATGTTTCATGCAAGATAAAACACTCAACATTCAACACTCAATGTTCAAGTAAAAAGGATATTATAAACATTAATGCCAACCCATTGCATCATACAGTCTCCTGCTACTGTCGCCAATCTTGTCTGCGGCTTCGACGTGCTGGGCATGTGCCTACATGAACCTTGTGATATCATGGAGCTGACTTTGCTCAACAAAAAAGAAGTGATCATCCGCAGCACCGACGGCTATCCTCTTCCTTCCGATCCGGCACAGAATACAGCAGGCGCTCCGCTGTTATCCATGCTCGAAGAGCTGGGAAAACCAATAGGGTTTGAACTGAGCATCACCAAGCAGATCAAGCCCGGCAGCGGAATCGGATCGAGCGCGGCCAGCGCTGCAGGTGCGGTCGTTGCCGCCAATCATCTGCTGGGTAATATTTTTTCCAAAGAAGATATGGTGCGGTTTGCGATGATCGGGGAAAAAGTGGCGTCGGGAGTAAAGCATGCAGATAATATTGCGCCATGCATCTATGGAGGCATCACCCTGATCCGTTCCATTTTTCCGCTGGATATTGTTTCGATCCCCGTTCCGCCGCTGCATGTAACGGTAGTGCATCCGCAGATCGAAGTGAGGACCTCCGATGCCAGGCAGATCCTGCGCAAGGAAGTATTGTTGAAAGATGCGATCCGGCAGTGGGGAAATATCGGTGGACTGATAGCCGGCTTCATGAAAAACGATCCCGACCTGATCGGCCGTTCCATGGAAGATGTGATCATTGAACCTGTCCGCAGCATGCTGATCCCCGGCTTCGACGAAGTAAAACAAAAATGCAAAAAAGCAGGCGCGCTTGGAGGAGGCATCTCCGGATCGGGCCCGTCTATTTTTATGCTCAGCCGGGATGAAGCAACGGCCAGGGCCGTGGAGCAGGTAATGAAAGAAACTTATGAGCATATCGGATTGGCATATCATACTTATGTTACCACGATCAACAGCCAGGGAGTGAAAATAGTGAGTGGCTAGCAGAGCGATCGGCAACCCCACTCGCCACCAGCCATAAAAATCATATAAAAGCATCAATGAACTATTACAGCCTCAACCATCAATCGCCGAAAGTGGATTTTAAAGAAGCAACCATCAGGGGGCAGGCTCCGGATAAAGGATTATATTTCCCCGAATACATTCCTCAATTCCCGAAGCAACTGATCGATGATATCGGCAGCTATGAAAAAGAAGAAATTGCTTTTACCGTTATACAACCATATACCGGCAATTCCATTCCCGCAAATGAATTGAGGAAGATCGTTGCCGAAACCATCTCCTTCGATTTTCCATTGGTAAAGCTGGACGAGCATTTTTTTTCGCTGGAGCTCTTTCATGGCCCTACCCTCGCTTTCAAGGATGTTGGAGCGCGCTTCATGAGCCGCTGCCTCGGTTATTTTGTAAAAGGAGGCGATAAAAAGATAACCGTGCTCGTTGCCACTTCCGGCGATACCGGCGGCGCAGTGGCCAACGGATTTTATGATGTAGATGGAGTGGATGTGGTTATCCTGTACCCTTCAGGCAAAGTAAGCAGCGTACAGGAACTGCAGTTGACGACGCCCGGAAAAAATATCAGCGCACTGGAAATAAACGGCCGGTTCGACGATTGCCAGCAAATGGTGAAACAGGCTTTTGCCGATGAAGCATTGAATAAAAAGCTGTTCCTCACTTCCGCCAATTCGATCAACGTGGCGCGCTGGCTTCCACAACAGTTCTATTATCTGTTCGCTTACCAGCAATGGCCGGATAAAAAAAATCCTCCGGTGATCAGCGTGCCCAGCGGCAATTTCGGGAATATCTGTGCGGGACTGCTTGCCCATCGGTCAGGCATGCCTGTTAGCCGGTTCATTGCCGCCTGCAATGCCAATGATATTGTTCCGGCTTACCTGCAAAACGGGAAATACGAGCCTAAGGAGGCCGTTGCTACTTTGTCAAACGCCATGGATGTAGGCAATCCCAGCAATTTTGTACGTGTGCTGGAATTGTTCGATAAAGAATTTCAATCGCTGAAAAATGTGTTGAGCAGCTACAGCATTTCCGACGATGAAACCAGGAATGCTATCCGTAATGTATATACGAAATATCATTACCTTTCTGATCCGCATGGAGCCGTAGGTTATCTGTCGCTTGAAAGATACCTGGATCAGCATCCGCAGCAGAAAGGCATTTTCCTGGAAACCGCCCATCCGGTAAAATTCTATGATGTGGTTGAACCCATTACGGGCGAACCGGTTGCCATTCCTCCTGCTGTAAGCGAATTGCTGAACAGGAAAAAGCAAAGCATAAAAATGGAAGCCAGGTATGAAGACCTCAGGGATTATTTAATGGCCAGAGGCCAGTAGCGAGTGGCGAGTGGGAATTGAGATGGCTATTGCCCTGCTCGCTATTTTCCGGCGCGCTGATCATTCCAAAGTATCTTCCCATCCAGTAAGGCAGCAAATAGGGGTCGCCTCCGCCGAGCTCTGCGCTGCCGTTGCCATTGTCATCGAGCTTGAACAGGTTCCGGTTGTGCTTGTTTTCCGGTCTTTCATCGGG
>CAYYZJ010000828.1:0-8583 GCA_964475615.1 uncultured Flavitalea sp.
TGTTTATTCCGGAAAAATGATTTATTGATCGAGCGCCGGCGGCCAAATAAAAATTGGCAGCAATAATTTAATTTGCAGGTATGCCTTTCATAAAATCTTTCTCTGTCAATACCGATAAGCGGCAACCTTTCCCTTTCAATATCCCTGCAGTCAGGTTTGCCAGAAATATCGTACTGGATGAGAAAATAACTGTTTTTGCAGGCGACAACGGATCCGGTAAGTCTACTTTACTTGAAAGTATAGCACTTGGATTGAATGTCCCATTGATCGGCGGGCATATACAATCGCATGCCGGTTTTGAAGCTGCAAGGCTGCTGAAACCATACCTTGAAATTGAATGGCGGAGGCAAAGCAATAAAGGATTTTTTTTCAGGGCAGAGGATTTCAGCGATTTCATTAATTCGGTTGAAAGAGAGAAAAGTAAAATCAACGCCGATCTCAGCGAGTTAAAAGGAAAGGTGGATGATTCTATTATTGAAAGGCTGAGTGAGAGTATGAACTACAGCCTGTTTGATATGAGAAGAAAATACGGGGACAATATGCAGGCTTATTCGCATGGCGAAGCTTACCTGAAAATATTGCAAACAAGGATCCTCGATAAAGGAGTATACCTGCTCGATGAACCTGAGGCCGCGCTATCGCCGCTCAAGCAGCTTTCACTGATGGCTTTTATACTGGAGGTATTGAAAAACGGCAACACGCAGTTCATACTGGCCACTCATTCGCCCATACTGATGGGAATGCCTTACGCTACCATTTATGAGATTCAGGAAACCGGCATGCGGCAGGTCAGTTTTGAAGAAACCGATCATTACCGGATCACCAAGACATTTTTGGACAACCCGGAATATTATTTACGGCACTTGCGATAGACGGGAAAATAACTTCACCTAATGGCAGACCATTGGAAACAAATTCAAAGCGCTCAGAAAATCATAACGCGCTATTTGATCCGGTATCTCCATCCCAAATAAAACATCCTCCCGGTAATCGGGCCCCAAACCAGTGAAGCGTCAAAAAATTCACTGAATGGCTTGCCAGCAGCGATAATGGCATTTTTCTGAAAATAACCGGTAATGTTTTCGCACCCCAGGTAAAAATCCATCGGATGCTCTTTGCCGATCGTTTTGCTGACCTGTGCATTCATCAATACATAAGCCGGCGAATAGCTTCCCAGCCTGTAAGGCTCGGGATTCTCCTGCGTGTCCGGAATTCTTTTTTTGCCGGTATAATTGATCGTATAATCAAATTTCCAGCCGTTGATGGCATAATCGAGATTGGCAAAAGCCCGGTGGCCGGCCAGCAAAGGGCGCTCCAGCAGCCTGCCGCCATAAGTTGTCTTTACATCGAAATAGCGGTATGCCAGCCGCAGGTCCAGCTTTTGAACAGGCTCGAGGCTGAACTCTGCCTGGAAACTATTGGAATACGATTTCCCGTCCAGATCATAAAACTTCACTTCCCTGGGATTTTCGAGGTCTACAACTACCTGGTTGCTGAAATCATTCCTGAAATAATCGAGGCTGATCATGGCATCTCGTTGGAAGAGCTTGAACTTCTGATCAATGCTGATGCCCTTGTTCCAGGCCACTTCCGGGTTCAGTCCATAAGCTTTATTGTTTCCGTTGCCGATGATCTCTACCTGCCTGGCGCTGACAAACACACTGGTATTCTCCGTAAAAATATTGGCCGTTCGCTGGCCTCTTCCCGCACTCACGCGGATTGTTGTTCCTTTTACAGGTTCATAACGGAGATGGATACGCGGAGTAACGAAAAACCCGAACAGGTTGTTGTGATCGCCCCGGATGCCGGCAACAATCCCTACCTTTTCGGAGGGAGTATACGTGTATTCAAAGAAAGCGCCGGGAACAATTTCTTTTCGCGCATAGCCTGCATTTTTGAAATTTTCATCATAGTTATCATAAACAAAGCTGATGCCCGTGCGGAATTTGTGAATGGTGCTGTTGATGATAGACTGGTAGATCAGGTTGGAATAAAAGCTTTGCTGCCTTGCATTGTAGCCGGTCATTCCGAAATAGGAATCCTGCTGATGATCGATCCCTGCCAATTGCAATCCGATGCTTTTGTATTTCTTTTCCGGGAAAACATAGCCGATCTTCGCAAAGGCCTCATACCTTTCCGTATTGATGCCGAGGCCATAATGATTGGTGGTGAATTTGTCCACGGAAGGATTGTAGGCGGTTTCTCCTCCTGTTCGCCTGTCGTTAAAAATCTTTATCCCGAATTGCGTCAGGAAGCCTTTATTGTCATCATACTTCCACCGGTTGACGATGCCGAACTGATTGCCTGTGGGCAGATCCCGGAACCCGTCTTTATTGAAATCAAGCTGTTTGTTAGTCAAGAAATCATCGTGCAGCAATATGCCGGTTGACCATTTTTTCCCAACCTTCTGTGAAAGGTTCAGGTTCAGCTCCGTTCTTCCGGATTCATTCACATAAGCGTTGGCAAACAGGCGGTCGCTGTTTTCAGGCTTGCGCAGTTCGACATTGATCTGCCCTGCAATGCTTTCATAGCCGTTGGCCACAGAGCCGATGCCTTTCGTCAACTGGATGGATTCGATCCATGGGCCTGCAATGGAGTTCAATCCCAGTGGCGTGGCAAGGCCCCTCGGGCCGGGAAGGTTTTCAACAGTAAGCTGGGTATAGTTGCCGCTCAGCCCCAACAACTGTATCTGCTTCGAGCCTGTTACCGCATCGTTATAAGATACATCGACCGAAGGATTGGTTTCAAAACTTTCGCTGAGGTTACAGCAGGCGGCTTTGAACAACTCTTTTTCGTTCATCGTTTGCGTTCTGACAGGAGAGAGGGTCGACAAATAAGTTCCGCGCTGCCTCGATGTAATAACCACTTCACTCAGTTGCCTTTCAGACGCGAGAATGATTTGCAGTTGCCTGGCATCAGTTACCGTAAGCGTATCGGATTTATATCCGGCATAGCTGACGATCAACCGGTTTACAGTTCCTTCATGACCAATGCTGAAAACGCCGGAACTGTCGGTCAAAACACCTCCATGGCTTTCCAGCCATCTTACACTTGCTCCGGCTAAAGGAGCAAACGAGCCTTTTTTGTTGTTTTCCAGTACAATCCCTTTTACAATTTGTGGGGCCGATGCGTCCGTCATGGCCGATATTTCGCGATAATGACAGCATGCCGGCAATTCATTGTATACAACATCTTTTGCTTTTCTTGTTTCGAGATCATGGCCTGCAGCGAGTATTCTGTTTTGAACTTTCTCTAATGTTGTTTGGGAAGCATTATAAACAAGGGTCAGTTTTTTGGTATCTACATCCCAACTGGCTGACTTTACACCCCTTCCCTTTGCTGCTTCCTCGATGCGGTGCTTGCATTGATCGCAAACACCGAATACTGTAAAATGCAAGATGGTATCGGGGCTGTTTTGTGAATAGGCCAGACTGCATGACAATAGCAGCCCGAACAGTATGATTAATTTGTTCATGGATGATACGATTAAATTATAGCATTGGAGAAATGGTTTCTCCAATGCTATTAATAGTGGTGATTACTGCTTCCGCTGATAATGACAGCATTCAGGAAGGCTTTGGTATGCAGCGTCTGTTGCCTCATACTTTCCGGTATCGTGACCGATTGAAGCCAGCTTCTTTTGCACATTGTCCGGTACATCCTTTACAAACAGGTCATGTTTGATGATCAGGATCTTGCTGTCTTCATCCCAACTTGCCAGCTTAACTCCTTCCACAGCGTAGGCTGCTTTTTCGATCCGTTTTTTACACATTCCGCATTCGCCATATACTTTTACAGAATCGGTTTGTGTTTTGTCATTGATCGCTTCTTTACCGGATTGAGCGCTCAGGGATTGAAATGAACAGCATGCAATGATGACGCTCAACAATATTTTTATTGTTTTCATTATAATAGTTTTTTGTGATGGGAAAATAATACCTGCTAAACGAGGAATCGGAGAGAAGAGGATCGAATCAAATCCGGTAAACGCAATTGAATATATAGACGGGAGTGCCGTTCAATGGCGGTGCATGAGATATATCGGCCGGGCTTTTCGGACTGTTCTTCAGCCCCGGAGCTTCTGTGATAGCTATAAATGTACTGGGTGTGAAATACAGTTTGGCCGTACTGTTTACTGCATTGGCCGCAAAATGGGAATCCTTTACTTTAAACGTTTTGTATTTCGTTTTGCAACAGTCCTCGCTATCGCAGGGTTAGGCCGGCTTTTTTGTTTCTTCAACAAAGCTGATGCTGGTGGATCTTAATTTGCCGCAGCAATAGAACTGTTTTACCGCAATCCCGAAAAAGGAAACGGCGTAGATATTAAGGATCAGTATGGCGATTATTTTCTTGCCCATACGTTCGGCGATAAGTCAAAGATACGCCAGATTTTTTATTATAGGAACAAAGATACCGAAATGATGCATTTTTTAGGATAGTCTACATTGACCTGATCTTTAAAAGTAGTTCGGAAATGTTATAAGATATCTGGTTAGCGAAATCCTGTCTCAGTTTGTTTCTATCCCTGACTGTACGGCATTGATCAATTAACTTTTCCGATAGTTGCGTCAGTTGCTTTTTCAATTCATCAACATACCGGCTCTGTAATTGCCAAAAAACATTTTCATCCAATTGTCTGTCCAGCTTTTTTGCATTTCGCCATATTCAATGCTTTGTATTTGTAAGCGATGTAAAAGAGGCGCCGTTAAATATCCGTGCTAAATTGATATCACTGGTTTCTAACCATTTTTGAAGTCGTGAAACAGGTACTACCCGCCAAAAATTTTTCGATTTCAGTTCGTCATAATCATTGGAACGAATAAAAAGGCCGGTCAATGTTGACCGACCTCTGAAGTGAATATTAATTGTCATATTGTTGCGGATACTTGCTTCTATATATCTTTCAATCTTTTCAATATCCATGTACAATGGTATAAAGTAGTATAAAATGATTTTAGCAAAATCAGCAGTGTAATGACTTACCAGCGTTTAGAATAGCTGTTGCTACGGTTGCCCTGAGCTTCTGCTCTTGCCCGGGCTTCGGATGCCTTTATGGGGCGCCCGTCGATGAGCTTGCCGTTCAATTCCCTGATAGCCGTTTCGGCATTCTGTTTATCAGGCATTTCTACGAAACCAAAACCCCTGCTCTTGCTGGTAATTTTGTCTGTAATCACTTTTGCTGAAGAAACATTACCGTATTCTCCAAAAAGCTTGTTTAAATCTTCATCCTGGAAACTGTAACCCAGGTTTGATACATAAATGTTCATAATAAATACATTATTTAATAAAAAATATCTGAGGAAAACGGCAAATGTAAAAAATAGGAGGAAGAAAAATTGTTTACAAGAGCAATAGAACTCAAATTGTCTATAACGAAGATACATTATTAATGTTACCAATGAGCCTTTATTGCTAAATTTAACAAATAGCCATTTGAATACAGAGAAGATAGCCCGGTGCCATTTCCGCCATCATGCAAAAAAAACCTGCAAGTCATAGCTTGCAGGGTGTAAAATGTGCCCGGAACAGGAATCGAACCTGCACTCCCTTGCGAGAACCAGATTTTGAGTCTGACGCGTCTACCAGTTCCGCCATCCGGGCAGAAGATGTAATATTATTGCCATCAAGGAAATATTAAATCTTACTTCTTCAATATTAAATTCCAAGCCCGCAATATTACGCATTTGAGCCATTTTGTCCAAAACGCTGCTGAATATTTTATATTTGCCGCTAAACCCGACGGATGATCAAGATAGGCTTAATCAGAGAAGGGAAAATTCCTGCCGACAATCGCGTGGCCTTAATTCCCTCACAATGTAAATGGCTGCAAAAAAAATTCCCTGATATCAAAATCATTGTTCAGTCTTCCGAACACCGCTGCTTTTCAGATAAAGAATATCTCATGGCAGGAGTGGAGGTAAGAGAAGATATGAGCGACTGCGATATCCTTTTCGGCATCAAGGAAGTGCCTGTTGATGCACTCATTCCCGGGAAGACCTATCTTTTTTTCTCGCATACCAAAAAAAAGCAGGCATATAACCAGCAGCTTTTCCGCAGCATCATCGAAAAAAAAATAACGCTGATCGATTATGAATGCCTGGAGCATGAAGACGGCCAGCGCATCATCGGGTTCGGTTTTTTTGCCGGCGTGGTAGGCGCCCATAACGGCATCATGGCCTACGGCAAGCGCACGGGCGAATATGAGTTGGGAAGGGTTTATGTGCAGCATAGCTTCCGCCAGCTCATCCATACCTATTTCGGGCTGAAGCTGCCCAATATCAAAGTAGCCGTTACCGGAAGCGGCCGCGTGGCGCATGGACTGCTGGAGATCATGAACCTGCTGGGCATTATCGAAGTGGAGCCGGATGAATACCTGGAAAGAAAATTCGATTATCCCGTCTTCACCCAGCTTAAAGGCGGCGATCTCTATGAGCACAAACTAACGTTAACCTATAACCGGGAACATTTTCACCTTCATCCGCAGGACTACCGCTGCAAGTTTAAAATGTATGCAAAGGCAACGGATATCTTACTGAACGGCATTTACTGGGAAGCAAGCATGCCCAGGTTGTTTGAATGGGAAGACCTTGCAGCGCCGGATTTCCACATCCAGACCATTGCCGATATCACCGATGATAAAGAAGGATCGATCCCCTGCAATCTCGGCGACGCCACGATGGAAAACCCGGTATATGGGGTAGACAGGATCAGCCGTAAAAAAACCGCTCCCTACCTGCCCGGATCAGTAGATATGATGGCTGTCGGCAACCTGCCCAATGAATTGCCCCGCGATGCCTCCCGCTATTTCGGAGAACAGCTCATCAAATATGTGCTCGAAGACCTCCTCAAAGGCGGGTCGCCCATTGTGGAAAGAGCCACCATGGTAAAGAACGGGCAATTGACGGAGCATTTTGCTTACCTGAAGGAATATGCAGGAGTATAGGGTGAAAGGCAGAAGGTATAAGGTAGAAGGTATAAAGGTTATGGTGGAAAATCAGCCTTCAATGCCTTACACCCTACGCCTTATACCTCATACCTTCTACAGATTCAAATAATAATCCTTCATCAGCTCCGTAAACTCCGGCGTATACACACCATCTTCTGTTTGAATGACAAGCTCGGTTTGAAGCGGATAATTTTCTTTTCCCTGCCCGAAATGCATAACCGCCCGGAAATAAGGATGGGCGGGCGTTTGGCGGATGAGCAGCTTTTCACGGATACAGAAACCGGCTTCCAATGCCAGCGCCTCGAATTCAGTTACGCGATGAAAAGGAAGCAGGATGCCGAAAGAGCCGGCAGGCTGCAGGTTGGCCGACATCACCCTGATCAGCTCGGCCAGCGTCAGCGACCCGCTATGTTTGGCCATGTTTTTTTCTTCAGACGGCGATAACAGGTCGCCTTCAAAAAAAGGCGGGTTCACGATGATGAAATCATATTTCACCGGAAAAGAAAAACTGCGCACATCGCCGGGAAATACTTTCAACTGCGCCGACCATTTGCTTCTTCCGATATTTTCCTTGAGCTGTTTGAATGAAGGAAGATCCAGCTCGATGCCATCTATATCGGCCTTGTTCTTCTGCGCCAGCATCAGCATGAGCAGCCCGGTGCCGCTGCCGATGTCAAGCACCGAAGAGTAAGTAGGGATCTTTTCCGCAAACCATGCGCCCAGTATGCAGGCATCGGTACATACTTTCATGCTGCACTGATCCTGATTTATGATGAATTGTTTGAACCGGAAGTAGGTGTTAGCCATATTGCTCGTTTTACCATGCTGCCCTTGCGCTTGAACTGACGTCGAGCGGTGCGAATTGCTGTTCGAGATATTTATAGTAGCCGGTGATGGCGATCATGGCTGCATTATCGGTGCAGTACTCGAACTGCGGAATAAAGGTGTTCCAGTGATGCTTCGCGCCCATTTCCCGGAAAGCCTCACGGAGACCGCTATTCGCAGATACGCCTCCTGCCAGGCATATATCTTTTATCCCCGTAAGCAGGGCCGCCTTTTTCAGTTTATGAAGCAGGATGGAAACGATCCTTTCCTGGATCGATGCGCAGATATCGGCCAGGTTTTCTTCAATGAACCGCGGATTCTCTTTAACGTGATCCTGCAGGAAATAGAGGATGGCTGTTTTGAGCCCGCTGAAGCTGAAGTCCAGTTCCGGTATCTGCGGTTCAGGAAACCGGAACCGTGATGCATCGCCCTGCCTGGCATATTTGTCGATCAGCGGCCCGCCGGGATAGGGAAGGCCCAGCAGTTTGGCCGATTTGTCGAAAGCTTCGCCGGCGGCGTCGTCGATGGTTTCACCGATCACCTGCAGTTGCATCGGCGATCCGCAGCGCACGATCTGCGTATGGCCGCCGCTCACCGTAAGACAAAGAAAAGGAAAAGAAGGCCTCGGCTCATCAATGAGGTTTGACAGCACATGCGCCTGCATGTGATGCACTGCGATCAGGGGAATGTTCAGCGAAAGCGCCAGCGATTTGGCAAACTGCGCCCCCACCAGCAGGGAGCCGATCAGTCCCGGAGCCTGTGTGAAAGCAATGGCATCCAGATCGCGCATCGCGCATCCCGCATCCCGCATC
>CAYYZJ010000829.1:0-1675 GCA_964475615.1 uncultured Flavitalea sp.
CTCCCCTTTAAACTATGGGCTGAGCAGGAGTAAAATACCGTTAAAACACCCTTTTATTTAATTGGTATAAGTTTTACTTTCCATTATTGGCCCTGCTTGTCCGGATTTTTAATGACTTATCTCCTTGAGATTTATTATCCTATAGAATTGGGACTGCCTTTTAATGTAATCAACTATTAAAGCCATATGGAATTCAAAGATCAAATCAAGCTGCTTGTTGACCGGGTAACAAAGATGCAAGACAAAATTCAGACGGAGGAAGCGACAAAGAATGCCCTCATCATGCCGTTCATTCAGACGATGGGGTATGATGTTTTTAATCCTTTAGAAGTTGTACCTGAGTTTGTAGCTGATATTGGGATAAAAAAAGGCGAGAAAGTAGACTATGCAATTATTAAAGATGATGTTCCAATTATATTGATAGAATGCAAACATTGGTCTTCTAACCTGGATCCTCATGACAGTCAATTATTCAGGTATTTTCATACAACAACGGCGAAATTCGGAATTCTTACTAACGGCATAGTGTACAGGTTTTATACGGATTTGGTAGAAGCAAATAAAATGGATGAAAAACCCTTCTTCGAATTTCGTATAGATGATATGAAAGAGGCACAGATCGAGAAATTAAAAGAATTTACGAAGGCATATTTTAATATTGAAAATATAAATAATACTGCGAGTGAATTAAAGTACATGTCTGAATTACGGGCATTAATTGTAAAGGAGATCAGCGATCCATCGGAGGATTTTGCAAAGTATTTCGCCAAGAACGTATATCATTCAATGGTGACCGCGAAAATCCTGGATATGTTCAAAGGGTTGGTAAAGCGAACTTTTAACCAGTATATTAATGACACGATCAATGAAAGGTTGAAAACTGCATTGGCGACTGAACAGCAAAAAGCTGAACAGATTGCTAAGGAGGAATTAACTGCAGCACCGGCAGATGAAACTACGGTGGTTACAACCGCAGAGGAGTTGGAGGCATTTTATATTGTAAGAGCAATCTTAGCGGCCAAAATTAATGTTAGCAGGGTTGTTATGAGAGACAATCAATCATATTGCGGTATTCTCCTGGATGACAACAAC
Source organism: uncultured Flavitalea sp. (assembly GCA_964475615.1). Classification (GTDB taxonomy): domain Bacteria; phylum Bacteroidota; class Bacteroidia; order Chitinophagales; family Chitinophagaceae; genus Puia. The sequence continues at coordinate 1,093 of CAYYZJ010000829.1, forward strand.
AGGCGCCCTCTTTGCCGACTGCACTTTAATCAAAAGAAAAAGCAGGTATCTTTCTTTGACACTGGAAAAGAAGAAAAAGTAGCTCTTGATGGTAATAACAGGTTGTATGAATTTGCTTCGCGACTTATAAGAGTTATCGATCTATACGATAAGCCAACTGCAAATATGGTTGTGGAAAGCAATTGATTATTATCATAGTAGTTTGATTGCCAATATTTAATGCAGGTGTTTTTCCCGAGTCCAACTTGTATTGCCAACCTTGGCAATACCGTACCTTTGCGCCATGTTAGGCAAATTAGCTGGTTGGGATGATACCATTGTGGCCCTGGCGACTCCGCCGGGTATTGGGGCTATTGGGGTGATCAGGGTCAGCGGACCTTTGAGCTTTGAGATTGTAGACAGGCTGTTCCCGTCCAAGGATCTGGCGCAACAGGCTTCGCATACGTTGCATGTAGGGTCCCTGAAGGAAGGGGAGGAGACGCTGGACGAGGTGGTAGTGGCTCTTTATCGGGGGCCTCGTTCGTATACAGGGGAAGATGTTATTGAGATATCCTGTCACGGGAGTCCGTATGTCCAGGAGCGG
>CAYYZJ010000830.1:0-7474 GCA_964475615.1 uncultured Flavitalea sp.
ACAACAAGAATAAAGACGCCTAATACCGCGGCCATCCCTACAAGCCGGTGGTGTGTTTGATTTGGAAGAATAAGTGGTGATGGTGGATGAGGGATTTGGGATGTGGATTTTTTTTTGCCTTGGACTATTTTATAATTCGTAATTTGCATCCCGCATCCCGCACCTCAAATCCCCCTTTCCTTCCGGTAATAAGCTACCAATCTTCCGATCACTTCATTATAGCTCAGGATACCCTGGGGTTGTTCATTTGCCTTGAGGTAATTTCCATACAATGCACGGATAACCGGCTCGAAAGGATTTTCATAACGGGCAAAAAAGCGCTTCACTTCCTTCAGGTCATTCCGTGTTCCGGAGTTCAACCTTTCGCGGATGGATTTAAGTTGAACGGAATCGCGCAAATACAATTCGCTGGCAGCATAGACATACAGATCGAAATAAACAGAATACCGGAATGCAGGATCATTGGAAGATCTGGCAGAAAGATAGCCTGCAAAATTCGCTTCATGCTCTTTCGCATAACCCAACTGGTGGCCTATTTCATGACAGGCCGTGAAAGGCCGGATAAAAGCAGGCACCGTTGTATTCACCTGCGCCTCGCCGGAAAAAGGATTGTAATAACCGGTAAATCCGAGATAGTTGCCAAGATAGCTGAACAGGGAAGGCTTTACTGAAGGGAATGGATATGCGAAAAGAGATGACTGCTGTGAAAGGCTCCTGTAGGATTGAACCGATCCGGAAAAAAGAAAATGCTTTTTCTTCAGATCGGCCCTGGTTGCAAGAGAAGCGGAATCCAGCTCATTCAATTTTGCAACGATCAACTGCAATACGGTGCTGAGCTCTTCCGTGGAATAAGGCTTCACCTCCAATTGCAACTGATAAGCTATTCCCCTGCGGTTATAGTTCAGTCCCCACAATACATTGAATAAAATATATACGGCCAGGCAAAGCCGGATCATCCTGCGGAGCAGGTAAAAAAAATACGCACGGCTGATCTGCTTTCTGAATAGTCTCTTTAAAAAGAAAATCAATTTAACGAACAGCCAGATGAACGCAATACTGTAAAGGATATCGCCGATGCTGAATGGGATCCATCCCGTCAGGAACCGCAGCGACACCGCTATTGCAGGATAAATGCCCGTTGAATAATATCTTTCTACCGCATCCGGAAAAAATGAAAAAATTTTGATGGCAATGGCAATTCCTGTAAGCAGTATCCAGCCTGCGTATCGTTTTACCTGCATGTTATTTTAAAAATACATCAATATTACATCATCAATCTTAAATTGCATCTTATTAATGCCGCCATGAATCTCGAATTTAACCGGAATGAAGACGCCATGCGCATGCTCATGAGCCAGTTGCGGACGCGGCTGGATAAGATCGCCCTCGGTGGCGGAAAAAAAGCCATCGACAGACAGCATGAAAAGAACAAGCTCACTCCGCGCGAGCGGATCGATTACCTGATCGATAAGCACAGCAGCTTCCTGGAGATCGGCGCTTTTGCCGGCTATGAAATGTATGAAGAACAAGGCGGCTGTCCTGCAGCAGGCACTGTTGCCGGCATCGGTTATATCAGCGGAAGGCAATGCGTGATCGTTGCCAATGATCAAACGGTGAAAGCAGGAGCCTGGTTCCCGATCACGGGAAAGAAAAATCTGCGCATGCAGGAGATCGCGATGGAGAATCATCTCCCCATCGTTTATCTGGTAGACAGCGCCGGCGTTTTTCTTCCTATGCAGGATGAGATATTTCCCGATAAAGAACATTTCGGCCGCATCTTCCGAAACAATGCACGCATGAGCGCCATGGGCATCACCCAGATCGCTGCGGTTATGGGTGCCTGTGTGGCCGGCGGCGCCTATCTGCCCATCATGAGCGATGAAACGCTGATGGTGGAAGGAAACGGTTCTATTTTTCTTGCAGGCCCTTATCTGGTGAAAGCAGCGATCGGAGAAGACATCGACACGGAAACACTCGGCGGCGCCGTTACGCATACAGAAATATCGGGCATCGCAGATTATAAATTCAAAACAGAACAGGAATGCCTTGACCAGGTTAAGAAGATCATCGCCAAACTGGGCCCTGCGCCCAGCGCCGGTCTTAACCGCATCGATGCAGCAGCTCCGAAAAAAGATCCGGGTGAGCTTTCCGGCATCCTGCCTGCAGATGCTTCAAAACCTTACGACATGCTGGAGATCATCGAACGCATCGTCGACGATTCCGCATTTGAACAGTTCAAAACAGATTATGGCAAAACGATTTTATGCGGATATGCCCGGATCGGGGGATGGGCTGTAGGCATTGTGGCCAATCAGCGCAAGATGGTAAAGACCAGAAAAGGGGAAATGCAGATGGGCGGCGTCATCTACAACGACAGCGCCGACAAGGCCGCCCGCTTTATCATGAACTGCAATCAGAAAAAAATCCCGCTGGTATTTTTACAGGATGTTACCGGTTTTATGGTAGGAAGCCGCAGCGAGCATGCAGGCATCATCAAAGACGGGGCAAAAATGGTGAATGCAGTGGCCAATTCGGTTGTTCCCAAGATCACGGTCATCATCGGCAATTCCTATGGCGCGGGCAATTATGCCATGTGCGGCAAAGCCTACGATCCGCGTTTCATCTTTGCATGGCCCACTGCCAAGGTTGCCGTGATGGGAGGAGAGCAGGCTGCAAAAACTTTATTGCAGATACAGGTGAGCGCCCTGAAAGCAAAAGGCAAGGAAATCGATCCGGAGGAAGAAAGAAAGCTGCTGGACGAGATCAAGGGACGTTATGAAAAACAAACCACCCCGTATTATGCAGCAGCACGGTTATGGGTAGACGCTATTATCGACCCCACGGATACACGCAGGCTGATAGCAGAAGCATTAAAAGCCGCCGATCACAATCCGGTGATTCCGGAATTCAGGACAGGAGTTATACAAGTTTAGTTTATAGTATCCGGTTTACCGTTCATGATTTGAAATTCGCGATAAATCCCAGACAAGCAGAACCGGGGACTGTTTACTGTAAACTACAAATCGATACACATTGCAGCAGGAACAACTGATCATGTACACAGACGGCGCTTCGCGCGGCAATCCGGGCCCGGGGGGATATGGGACTATCCTGATGTGGAAAGGTCATGTCAAAGAATTATCGGCCGGATACAGGCTCACCACCAATAACCGCATGGAGCTGATGTCGCTGATCGCCGGACTGGACGCATTGAAAAAAGAAAGACTGAACATCACCATCTATTCGGACAGCCAGTATATAGTAAAAGCCATCGAACAAGGCTGGCTGAAGAACTGGATCGCTACCGATTTCAAGGGGGGCAAAAAAAACAAAGACCTCTGGACGCGCTATTACACGCTTTCAAAAAAACATCATATCCGCCTTATATGGGTAAAAGGCCATGCGGATAATCCCTACAACAACCGCTGCGATCAACTGGCTACCGCTGCTGCGGACGGAAAGAACCTGCTGATCGATGAAGGATTTGAATCCAAACCGGCATGATCAGGCCGCCAGTTGCAGTGCCGATCTCCTGTTCAGCAAATAATATGACCCGAATAAAATGGCACTGAACAATACCGTTGCAATCAGGCTGTTCCTGTAAAACGGCAATGCATCATTATAACATTGCATCAAACCATACCACGTTTTGGGGCGACCGAAACCGCGCGTGCCCGTCCATCCCGCCCACAATACAAAATTGGACAAGATGAAATAAACCGTTGGCGCAGCAAGTGAAGCAAGCAGTATATTCAATACATTCAGTTTTTTGATCAGGAAGCCGATGAAAGTAAGCATGCCGAACAACACATAGTTCTGCCATTGCCCTTCATAAAAGCCCGGTATGCCGGAAAGACCTGCATTGTACAGCAACTGGTACAGCAGATCGCTGATGAACATGGAAAGAACGGGAATGGCTAATGCCCATTTTTTATCTTTAATGATAGCTCCGGCAAAGATGGCCATGGCCCATTGCGGCGCAAACCCGAATGGACGGCCGGGGATGATGCGATACAAAGCTGCTATCACAACCAACAGGAGCAGCGACCAGAAAATGGTTTTGTTCAGTTTCATACCAATGGTTTAATAATGGCAAAAGTATTGAAAAAGGAGCATTTTTTCAACTCAGGCAAAAGGCAATCCGCCCCGGTATATAATGGTATCCTCAGCGGCTTTCAGCTCAAACGCCGCCTGGTCGAAGCCCACAAAGGATTCTCCTTTTTTACGGGAGAAGGTGTGATGGCTGCCTTCGCTGATGGTTATACTGCCGCTTAGCACGATGGATATCTCCGTTGATTGAGATCGCAGCATAAATGCCTCATTTTTTTTCAACGCTATTTTGCTCAGCTCAAAATCCGGGGCAGGCGTTTCGTATGCGGCGATATGACCGGCTTTGTTTTTTTCTTCAATAACATGAGGAATGGTTTCTTCAAATTTTACGTGCTTCATCAGTTCGGGCACATCGATGTGCTTGGGTGTAAGTCCGCCGCGCAATACATTATCCGAATTGGCCATGATCTCCACATTCTGGCCTTCGAGGTAAGCATGAGGCAGGCCGGCATCCTGGAAAATGGCCTGTCCGGGCTGAAGCCTGACCAGGTTGAAAAGATAGATCGAAAAAATGCCGCGGTCGGTTCTCCCCTGCTCATTGAAGGTTAATGCAGCCCTTGCCGCCCAGAAATGCGCTTCACTCTTGCTAAGCCTGCCCTCCCGGTAAGCGGGGATGATGGAATCCAGCAAAGGCTGCAGTCTTTCATTTACGGCTGCTTGTTCCATCATCATAACGGTCTCGTATAAATGCTTATAGCCGCCTTGTTCATAAACAGGCAATAAAAACCGCAGGGCTTCGGTTTGATGCAAGATATCTTTCAATTCCTTTTCCGGCTTAAAGCCATGCAGGAGCCAGAATTCGCTCAGGGCAAGCATCAGCTCAGGCTTATGGTTATTGTCTTTATAGTTTCGGTGAGGCGCATCGAGAGGCACTCCTTTTTTATTTTCTTCCTCAAATCCATATTCGGCACTTTTCTTTGACGGGTGAACCTGGATGGAAAGCATGTCCTTTACATCCAGTATTTTCAGCAGATAAGGCAACCGACCGAAACGCGAAGCAGCCTGCTTTCCGAGCGTATCTTCGGTAAATGAGCTGATGTATTCATTCAACTTCTCTTTTCGCTGATCGCTGAATTCGATCGTTGAGCTGGCATTATCATGCGCACCCATCCAGTATTCTGCAAAAGGCTTTTTATCAGGATTGGGAATGCCCAGCAGTTCGGGCAAAAAAGAAAACCCGCCCCAGGCATAATGCTGCACTTTACCTTGCAAGGGGAAAACCTTATTTTTATCCATATCGCCTGGCGGTGTTTTAAACCCCGCCGGCGGCTAAAATAAAACAAAAAAGTATGGCAGCGCATAATGAACTGGGAAAAAGAGGCGAGGCCCTTGCGGCGGATTATCTTCTCGGCCATGGTTATGCGCTTCTGCATCAGAACTGGAAGCACGCTCGCTTTGAAGTAGACATTATTGCAAAAAAAGGCCAGGTGCTTCATTTCATTGAAGTAAAATCCAGGAGCAGCAATGCATTCGGCTATCCGGAAGAAAGCGTGGATAAAAAGAAAATGAAAAACCTGATGGCGGCTGCGGAAGCATTCCAGCTTTTGTTTCCCGGGTGGAAGCGCATCCAGTACGATGTGCTTTCCATCAACATGAATCGCGATGGAAGCGTGGAATATTTTTTAATTGAGGATGTTTATTTATAGTGAGTGCAAAGAGAAACTTTCTCCCGCTCGCTACTTGCCATTAACCACTTTCTCCATAATCTGCTCCACTACCCTGAATGTAGCCGGACAGTATTCGATATTCTGCTTATACATGTGCATATAATCCACCATTCTTTTTTTGGTATGATGGGGAAAGCCGGCGCAGTCGCGGGGGCGCACGGCATAGATGCTGCACATATTGGTCTTGAGGTCGAGGAACTGGCAGGGCTGTTTTTTATTCATCCAGTCGCCGCTCTTATCCTTGTACAGCCATTTATCGCGGAATTCTTTTTGCGTCATATTGAGATGCCTGGCAATGCGCTGCACATCTTTTTTGGTATAGGTGGGCGACATCGTTTTGCAGCAGTTGGCGCAATCCAGGCAATTGGTTCTCGTCCATATTAATTTATCTGCTTCGATGGTTAAACGATCCAGTCCGCGGGGTGGATTTTTCTCAAGTCTTGTCAGGAAGCTTCTGATGCGTTTTTTTTGATTGCTGACGATCCTCCGGAAAGAACGTAGATTGACTGTTTGCATGATGGCCTCAATATATGGCAAAATTGATTCAATCGGCTTAGGCGGCAAAGAAAATTTCCGGGTTTCCTCATTAAATGATAAACTTGTTGCATGTGGGAATCGTATAAAAAAGGGTACAAGGCCTGGCTTCAGCTTGAAAAATCTTTATCCGACAATTCGGTGGAAGCCTATCTGCGGGATATCGACAAGCTGACCCAGTTCCTCCAGGATGCCCATGGTCTCAAAACACCTGCCGATATTGAGCTCAAAGACCTTCAGCAGTTCGTGAAATGGATCAATGCCCTGGGCATGGAGCCTGCATCGCAGGCCAGGATCATCTCCGGTATCCGCTCCTTTTACAAATACTGTTCCATGGAGCATATCGTAGCGAATGATCCCACTGTATTGCTGGAAGCGCCCAAGCTGAAAAGGGCCTTGCCCGATACACTCAGCTTTGAAGAGATCGAATCCATCATTGCCCAGCTCGACCTCAGCAAGCCCGAAGGCGGGCGCAATAAAGCCATACTGGAAACGATGTATAGCTGCGGGCTTCGTGTCAGCGAGCTGGTCAACCTCCGCATTTCGGGGCTTTATCTCGATGTGGGCTTCATCCGCGTTACCGGCAAAGGCGATAAGGAAAGACTGGTTCCTGTAGGCGAATCTGCAGTCAAATACATTAATATCTATCGAAAGGATATTCGGATACACATCCCCGTTAAACCGGGCAATGAAGACATCCTTTTCCTCAATCGCCGGGGAAGCAGGCTGAGCAGGGTAATGATTTTTTTAATGCTGAAAGACCTGGCAAAAAAAGCAGGTATCAGCAAGAATATTTCGCCCCATACGTTCAGGCATTCCTTTGCCACGCATCTCGTTGAAGGAGGTGCAGACCTGCGGGCCGTTCAGGAAATGCTGGGTCATGAAAGCATCACCACAACGGAGATCTATACACATCTCGACAGGGAATACCTGCGGGAAACCCTTCATCGCTTTCATCCAGCGTTTAGGTGAATAGGCAATTGGCAATGGGCAATAGGCAATAGAATCATAAAAATTATTGTACATTGCCTATTGCCCGTTGCCTATTGCCCGTTGCCTATTGCCTATTCTATTGCCTATTCTATTGCCTATTCTATTGCCTATTGCTTATTGTCCACAACGTTTCTGGCAAGATTGTTGAAACCGCTTCTATATCATTAACC
>CAYYZJ010000831.1:0-3858 GCA_964475615.1 uncultured Flavitalea sp.
TATTATGCCAACTTTAATTTTGCTCATTGTTCGTTGTTCTTGATCGTGAATCGTGAATCGTCAGTCGTGAGGCACAAATGGATCAAAACACTCACGACTGACGATTCACGATTCACGATTGCTCATTCACTTTATGATAGATCGCCGTTTGATTGCCGAATATTTTGGCGAACCCTTTCACATCCTCTCCGCTCCAGCCTTTGTTCATTTCGCCATAGGAGCCGAATCGGCTGCTCATCAGGTCGTGCCTGCTTTCGATGCCTGTTACGATAAAGCGGTAAGGCTGCAGGGTCACGAATACTTTCCCGCTCACCGTGGCCTGCGTATCTTCCAGGAACCGCTCGATATTGCGCATGGTCGGATCGAGCATCTGGCCTTCATGCAGCCAGTTGCCGTACCAGTTGCTGAGCTGGTCTTTCCAGTACAATTGCCATTTGGTGAGGGTATGCTTTTCCAGCAGATGATGCGATTTGATGATGATCAGCGGAGCCGCCGCCTCAAAGCCTACACGCCCCTTGATGCCGATGATGGTATCGCCCACATGAATATCCCTGCCGATGCCGTAAGGCTGTGCAATGGATTGAAGATACTGGATGGCTTCAACAGGGTGACTGAATTTTTTATCGTCTACAGCAATCAATTCGCCTTTTTCAAAAGTAAGCGTCAGGCTTTCTGCATTTTGCTTTGTGCGTGGCGTGGGCCAGGCTTCTTCGGGCAGGTATCCGTTGGAGCTGAGGGTTTCTTTTCCGCCAACGGAAGTGCCCCAAAGTCCCTTGTTGATGCTGTATTTGGCTTTTTCAAAATTCATTTCAACGCCGTGCTGCTTCAAAAAATCGATCTCTTCTTCGCGGCTCAGTTTGAGATCGCGGATGGGAGTAAGGATCTCCACGCCCGGCAGCATGCTCTGGAATACCATATCGAAGCGAACCTGGTCGTTGCCGGCCCCGGTGCTGCCGTGGGCAACATAAGCGGCGCCGGTCTCCTGAACGTATCTGGCAACGGCCATGGCCTGCACCATCCTTTCTGCGCTTACGCTTAACGGATAGGTGGCATTCTTGAGCACATTGCCGAAGATGAGGTATTTGATGCAGGTATCGTAATACTCGCGGGTAACATCTACACATTTAAAAGAAGCGATGCCCAGCTTGCGGGCCCTGGCCTCGATCTGGTTAATCTCTTCATCGCTGAATCCGCCGGTATTGACCGTCAGGGCATGCACTTCCAGGTTCCTGATCTTGTTCAGGTAAATGGCGCAATAGGTAGTATCCAATCCTCCGCTGTAGGCAAGAACGACTTTATCCATCTAAATAGCTGTTTTGTAATCGATCAGAAATTAAAGAAATAGTGAAATAATGATTTCGATCTGGCAGCACCGTTAGTTTCCTTTTCCTTTTCGCTCTCTTTTTTCATGAACGGCTTGAGCAATGCCCATTGCTTGATTCGCATGAAACGTTCATAGAGCTTGGAATGCTGCTTGAAGTCGCGCGTGGTCTCTTCAGGTTCAAAATGGTCTTTGGGATCATAGAGCATGGCCGTGCACATGCAGTTCTTCCGCTCTTTGCTCATGAGGATATCGTAGTTCACGCAGCTTTTGCATCCGGCCCAGAAGGCTTCGTCCTGCGTAAGCTCGGAATAGGTAACGGGCTCATAACCCAGCTCCGAATTGATCTTCATGACGGCAAGGCCCGTAGTGAGGCCGAAGATCTTGGCTTCGGGATACCGCTGCCTGCTCAGCGCGAATATTTTCTTCTTGATCTGCTTGGCCAGTCCGCTTTTGCGGAAAGGCGGCGCCACGATCAGTCCCGAATTGGCCACATACTCGCCATGGCTCCATGTTTCGATATAGCAAAAGCCTGCCCAGATGCCGTCCCTGGTAAAGGCGATAACGGCCTTGCCTTCGCGCATTTTTTCCTTGATGTATTCCGGGCTGCGCTTGGCAATACCGGTTCCCCTTGCCTTGGCAGATGATTCCATCTCATCGCAGATGATCTGGGCAAAATCCTGGTGCGAATGATCGGCTATTAATATCTGAAATTCCTGTTGCTCGTTTTCCATTGTGTTGTTCTGAATGAGGTAAAAAGATTTCAATGATGACCATTGAAGTGGATAAGATGTCCCGGCTTTACGGAATGCCTGATTCCGGTACAATAAAGGACATTATGGTGTGGTGGTATCAACGTCGTACCCAAAAGGGAATGATGGGGCGAACAGAAAAAACTGGGCATAACTGCACAGCAAAAAACCCACGCTTATTGAAGGCGTGCAATATCACCGTAACAACAGATGATATGGGTGAGTTTTTTTTCATTTTTATGCGAAATGAGTTACCTGAATTTTTTTGTCAATACAAAGAAAAACAATTTTTTAAATGTTACTGTATTTTTTGTGTAAAATTTTGGAAAGTTTCTGTAAACTGAATGTTAAGCTTTTACCGGAACAGCATGGATGGCTGCTGCAATTTCCTTAATGAGGCCGGGGTCTTTTTCGATGGCATTTCCCACTACAATGATGTCTGCTCCTGATTTGCAGTTATGATAAGCTTTTTCTGGGTCTTTAATGCCGCCGCCGATCACCAGCGGAACTTCGATACTGGCCGATACCATGGCGATCATCTCCTGGCCGATGGGTCGTTTGGCCCCGCTGCCTGCATCCATATAGATGAGTTTCATGCCCAGCATTTCACCGGCCATGGCCGTACAGAGGGCGATCTCGTTTTTATCGGATGGAATGGGGATTGCATTGCTGATATACGACACCGTTGTAGGAGCGCCTCCGTCGATGAGCATGTATCCGGTTGAGATGATCTCCAGTCCGCTTTGCTTTACAAACGGTGCCGAGATCACATGCTGGCCGATGAGCAGCTCGGGATTTCTTCCGGAGATGAGGGAAAGATAAAGCAGCCCGTCTGCATGCCTGGAAACCTGTGAAGGAGTGCCCGGAAAAAGGATCACCGGAACAGCACAGTTCTCTTTGATCTGCAATACCACTTCATCGAGATGATTGGAGATGACCAGGCTGCCGCCAACCAGCAGGTAATCTACCTTAGCAGCAAGGACAAGGCCGATGAGCTCGTCCAGTTTTTTGGCATCCACCTTGTCGGGATCGATAAGGACTGCGAAGGATTTCTGTCCTTTTTTCTTCCTGCTTAGTAAGGATTGGTAGATGGTTTCCTTCATGGGTGTTGGCTGTTGATCTACAAAAATGCGAAAAGTTTTCGGAAGTCGGAAGTGTGCATAAATCATCTAACCCACTACCCATCTGCGATTCCAAAATTATCAACCAAATTTTCCACAGAATGTTGATATTTAAGAGCGGGAAATATCGAAATCAAAAAATACTTTCGTTTTTGCCTCGCCGGTAACAATTTCTTAACCGTCCGGATTTTTAACTGATTAAACATATACATCTTATGACCAAGAAGCAATCTGTAAAAGGCTTGCAGTTCACTCGTCGCTTTACCAAAGAGGGGGTGGATGTGTTCAGCCAGTTCGATTATGACTATCGGACTTCAGTGATCAGGAACCCTTCGGGTGAAGTGGTATTTGAAATGAATAATGTGGAAGTGCCTGCGCAATGGAGCCAGATTGCTACCGATATCCTGGCCCAGAAATATTTTCGCAAGGCAGGGGTACCGCAGCCGGATGGGTCGCTGGGCAGGGAAACTTCCGTAAAACAGGTTGCCCACCGCATGGCCAACTGCTGGAAGGTTTGGGGAGAGCGCTATGGCTATTTCGCATCTGCAAAAGACGCTCAGATCTTTTATGAAGAACTGGTATACTGCATCCTGAACCAGGCCTGCGTTCCCAACAGCCCCCAATGGTTCAATACCGGTCTGCATGAAAGCTATGGCATTACCGG